>JAEZGR010000345.1 GCA_023437255.1 Pseudomonadota bacterium
GCATTCCGCCCGGAGCGCGCGGCGTTCGGCAGATCGAAGTGACTTTCGACTTCGACGCGTACGGCATTCTGCACGTGTCGGCGAAGGACAAGGGCACAGGCAAGGAAAACAAGATCTCCATCAAGGCGAACTCGGGCCTCAGCGAAGACGAGATCGAACGCATGGTGAAGGATGCCGAGCTCAATGCCGAGGAAGACCGCCGTGTTGCCGAGCTGGCCCAGACTCGCAACCAGGCCGATGCACTGGTGCATGCCACCCGCAAGTCGCTGAGCGACTATGGCGACAAGCTCGAAGCCTCCGAGAAGGAAGCCATCGAAGCGGCCATCAAGGAGCTCGAAGAGGTCCTCAAGTCCGGCACCAAGGAAGAGATCGATGCGAAGGTGGAAGCCCTGAGCGCGGCCTCTCAGAAACTGGGCGAGAAGATGTACGCAGACATGCAGGCGCAGGCCGCTGCCCAGCAGGGAGCCTCCGATGCGCGTCCGGCTGACGACGATGTGGTCGACGCCGACTTCAAGGAAGTCAAGCGCGATCAATAGCGTTTGCAATGCGCGCTGAATGAGTGGGGCGTTGGCTGGTTCAGCGCCGCCTGAAAGCGCCACGCAGCCCGGTTTCCGGCCCCAAAGCCGGGAATCGGGCGTTCTTGTTCAGACACGGAGCACGTCAAGGACGCAAGCAATCAAATGGCAAAACGCGATTATTACGAGATACTGGGGGTGGCCAAGAACGCCTCCGATGACGAGATCAAGAAGGCTTACCGCAAGCTGGCGATGAAATATCACCCGGACCGCAATCCGGACAGCAAGGAAGCGGAGGAAAAATTCAAGGAGGCCAAAGAGGCCTACGAGATGCTTTCCGACGAACAGAAGCGGGCCGCCTATGATCGCTTCGGTCATGCCGGCGTCGATCCCAACTCCGGGGTCGGTGGGGGCATGGGCGGTGCGGGCGGATTTGCCGATGCCTTCGGCGACATCTTCGGAGAGATCTTCGGTGCGGCCGGCCGTCGCGGCGGCGGGCCCCAGATGTATCGCGGTGCCGACCTCAAGTACACGCTGGATATCACGCTTGAGCAGGCCGCCAACGGCTTCGATACCGAGATTCGCGTGCCCAGCTGGGAAACCTGCGACATCTGCCACGGCAGTGGCGCCAAGCCTGGAACGCATCCGCGCACGTGTCACACCTGCGACGGCGCGGGTGTGGTCCGCATGCAGCAGGGCTTCTTCAGTGTGCAGCAGAACTGCCCGACCTGCCACGGTACCGGCAAGGAGATCACCGATCCCTGCACGGGCTGCGACGGCGTGGGTCGCATCCGCCGCAACAAGACCCTGCAGGTCAAGATACCGGCGGGGATCGATGACGGCATGCGGATCCGCTCGGCCGGTAACGGCGAGCCCGGTGTCAACGGCGGGCCTCCGGGCGACCTGTACGTCGAGATTCATCTCAAGCAGCACGGCATTTTCCAGCGTGACGGCGATGATCTGCACTGTGAGCTGACCATCCCCTTCACCACGGCCGCCCTGGGTGGTGAACTCGAGGTGCCGACACTGACCGGGCGCGGCGCAATCACGATTCCCGAGGGCACGCAGACCGGCAAGACCTTCCGTCTGCGCGGCAAGGGCATTCGTGGCGTGCGTTCGAGCTATCCCGGCGATCTCTACTGCCACGTATCGGTCGAAACGCCGGTGCGCCTCACCGAAGAGCAGAAGAAGATATTGCGCCAGTTCGAGCAGTCGCTGCAGCAGGGTGGCGAAAAGCACTCGCCCAACAGTCAGTCGTGGCGCGACCGCGTGAAGAATTTCTTTTCCTGATCACGACCTGGCTGACTGCCGGTAAAAGAACGGCCCTCACATCCCGGCAAGGGGAGTGAGGGCCGCTTTCATTGCAAGGCTTACTTGCGGGCTTCCTTCTGCTTGGCGTAGTCGCCCGCGATGGCGGTGCTGAACAGGCCCGGCTTCAGCAGTTCACGCAACACGCTGTTGACCTCGCTGGCGGTCAGGGCGGCGATTTTCTCGTCTTGTTCGGCGGCCCAGGCGAAGCTGCGATCGAGGTTCAGATAACGCAGCCATACCGACGCGAGCGAACCGTCGTTGGTGCGGCCCAGCTTGCGGTAGTTCAGTACCGAGCGGATGCCTTCCTCGACTTCCTGGTCGGTGAAGCCGTGCTCCAGCGCCCGCTTGAGCTCCTCGGCGATCACGCGTTCCAGGCGCCGGCTGTTTTCCGGCGCGTGTATGGCGTAGATCGACCAGCTGCCCGCCGGTTCGTACGAAGACACGTTCACATTGCTGTAGACGGAGTACGAAAGGCCTTCTTCGACACGCACCCGGGTCCAGAGGCGTGAGGTCTCGGAGCCGCCCAGCAAATAGTTGGCGAGGACAAGTGCAGGGTAGCGCTTGTCGGTGTCCTGCAGATTCAGCGGCAGGGCCGACAGCAGGACTGCGTTGGCCTTGTCGGGCGTGTCGATCTGGAACTTCTCGGGCGGCACCGGTCGGTAGGGATCCGGAATGCGCGTATATGCCGGCGCCTGCTTCCAGTCCTTGATGCCTTCTTGCAGCGCGCCGCGCACCGCAGCCGGATCGAACGCCCCGACGGCGGAGAAGTCGATCATGCCCGCCCCGTAGAAGTGATCGTGGAATTGCTTGATTGCGTTCCGGTCGAGCTTCTGGACGCTCGCACGCCATTCCTCGAAGGTGGGCGTGTAGCGGATATCGTCGGCTGGCCACGGGTTGTCGTGGCGTGCCAGGGTACGTGAAGCAAGCGGGCCCGGTTGCGACTCGGCGTCGGCGATGGCCGTGTTCATCTGCTTGCGGTATTCCTCGATGGATTCTTCGGGGAAGTCGGCATCGCGCAGCACGTGCAGCACCGTTTCGATGAGGGCGGGAAGGTGTTCCGCCACGGTGGACATCGACACCGATACCGTGTTGCCGCCGCCTTCGACGGCCACCGAGGCGCGCAGGGCGTTGTAGCGGTCCTGGATTTCCTGGCGGCTCATTGTGCGTGTGCCATGATGCAGAAGCTCGGCCACGGCCTCGGAGACCTCGCGTTTGCCCTTCAGCTCGTCGACGTCACCGAAGCGCAGCACCATGCGGGCTTCGACCCGCTCGCCGCGCGTGGGCTTGGGCAACAGGGCGAGGCGCAATTCGCCATTGGGCAGCTGCAGTGTCTCGCGCTGCGTGTTGGCATCGATGTTCGCGGGCGAGGCGTCGAAGGTGTCGACGGCGGCCGCTTCGTCACGGCCTTTGTAATCGGCAACAAGCGCGGCGATGTCGAGTTCGGTCGCGCCTGGAGCACGACGTGGTGCCTCGGTGGGGATATAGCGACCCGTGGTCCGGTTGGCCGGTGTCAGCCATGCAGAGGTCACGCGCTGAACGTCGTCGAGTTTGGTGGACTCGATTCGGTCGCGGCGCAGGAAGAACAGGCGCCAGTCGCCTTCGGCGGCTGCTTCCGACAAAGACGACGCGAGGCTCGCGGGGTTGGCATAACTGCGTTCCCAGCCAGTCAGCCACTTGTTGCGTGCACGCTCGAGGTCGGCTTCCTGCAACGGCTGCTGGTCAAGGTCTTCGAGCGCAGCCGTCAGCGTCGAAAGTGCCTTGTTTTCGTCCATGCCGGGCTCGAGCACGGCACCGAAGAACACATAACCCGGGTGGCGCAGCGAGGCGCTGAAGCCGAACGCCTCGGCGGCCAGATTCTCGCGCACCAGCTGGTTGTACAGGCGACCCGATGGGGTGTCGGAGAGCATGTCGACCCCAAGCTCAAGCGCCGCGTAATCGGGATCGGCCGTGGCGGGCGAACGGTACAGCGCAGCAACCAGCGGGGTGCCGCCCTGGCGCCGCACGGTGACACTGCGTTCACCGTCTTGTGTCGGTTCGATGGTGTATTCGGGCGGCAGCTTGCGCTCGGGGCGCGGGATCGGGCCGAAGGCGTCGGCAATCACCGCCAGTGTTTCGGCCACGTCGAAGCTGCCGGAAACGATGAGTACGGCGTTGTCGGGCTGGTACCACTCACGATAGAACGCGCGCAACTGGCCGACGTCGACGTTCTCGACGTCGGAGCGCGCGCCGATCGTGCTCTTGCCGTAGTTGTGCCAGCGGAAGGCGGAAGCCTGCATCTGCTGCAGCAAGACCTGGAAGGGATTGTTCTCGCCGCGCTCCATCTCGTTGCGCACCACAGGCATTTCGGCCTTCAGGTCCTCTTCGTCGATGATCGCGTTGACCATCACGTCGGCCTGCCAGCGCAGGTACCAGGCCAGCGTTTCGGGGTCGCTCGCGAAACTGGCGAAGTAGTTGGTGCGGTCGGCGTTGGTGGTGCCATTGGCCGCCAGGCCGCGGCGCGAGAATTCTGCCAGGGCGTTGCGCAGAGTGGGCGTGCCGCGGAACAGCATGTGTTCCAGCAGGTGGGCCATGCCGGTCTGGCCGTAGTTCTCGTGGCGCGATCCGACCAGATAGGTCATGTTGACGGTAGTGCTGGCTTTTGAAGCGTCGGGGGCCAGCAGGATGCGCAGGCCATTGGCCATGCGGTATTCGGTCACGCCCTCAACGCTGGGACCGGCCTCGATGCCGGGTGGAAGGGCGGCCGCCTGCACGCTGGGTGCGACGACCGCCTGCGTTTCGGAGGCTGCGCCGGCGGCCGAGGCGATGCCGGCCTGCGGTGCAATGAGGAACACGGCGGCCGCGAACGCCGCCACGCAGGGCAGCAGTCGTTGCAGGATTCGACCCTGCTGCGACTGCGGAACGATGTCAGTATTCTGATTCATGTTTTCCTTCAGGTGGGCATTGCAGGGGCGTGAAACGGGTTCAGGCCGATGCGGTTCTACTTCGAAAGCATCCGCATCGCCCGCTCCAGCCCGTCGACAGTAATCGGGAACATTCGGTCGTGCATGATATCGCGCAATATGGCTATTGACTGCCGATATTGCCAATAGTTCTGCGGTTCCGGATTCAGCCATACCGCCTTGGGCCATGCCTGTAGC
>JAEZGR010000024.1 GCA_023437255.1 Pseudomonadota bacterium
ATCGTGACGGGCGGCACCATCATCATACCCAGCGACATCAGCACGCTGGCAACCACCAGGTCGATGATCAGGAAGGGAATGAAGATCGTGAAGCCGATCTGGAAGGCGGTCTTCAGCTCGCTCGTCACGAAGGCGGGAATCAGCACGCGCATCGGCACATCGGCGGGCGTATCCAGCGTGCCCACGTCTGCCATGTTGGCAAACAGCAGCAGGTCGGCTTCTCGCGTCTGTTCGAGCATGAAGGTGCGCATGGGCCCGGCGCCGAGTTCAAGTGCCTGCTGGAAGTTGATGGTACCGGCGCTCAGCGGCTGGTAGGCCACCTCGTACACCTGATCGAACACCGGCGACATGGCGTAAAAGGTCAGGAACAGCGCGAGACCGATCAGCACGGAGTTGGGCGGTGCGGTGTTCGTGCCCATGGCCGTGCGCAGCAGGCTCAGCACGATGATGATGCGGGTGAAGCCGGTCATCATCAGCAGCATGGCCGGCAGGAACGAGAGCATGGTCATGAAGACCAGCGTCTCGATGTTGAACGACCAGGTCTGGCTGCCGTCGGGGCCCGGCGTGGCGGTCAGCGCCGGCACGGTGGCCTGTGCGGCGGCGAGCCCGGGCAGGGCAACCAGCAGCACCAGCAATAAAGCAGGAATCAGGGGTAAGCGCTTCATGGATGTGTCAGCGCCGTTTCAGGGCCCGGGTCAGGGCGGAGGTGAAGCCGGGGGAAGCGGGCACGCGTTCGGCGCTGGCGGAATCGGTGTCTTGCGGGGCGGGCGGCAGGGTATGGAGCAGGGTGACCTGCTGGGCGGTGATGCCCACCACCAGGCGGGCGTCTTCCACGTCGACAATGGCCACCCACGCGCGGTTGCCCAGATTTTGCGAAGCCGATACACGCAATGCCGAGGCGTTGGTGTTGCGCCCGAGTCCGGTGCGTCGCACGGCCCAGGCTGCTGCAAGGATCACCACCAGGATCAGAATGAGGCTGACGATGACCCGCAGTACATCGGCTTCATTCATGGGCTAACGGCGGCTGCGCAGGCGGTTGATGCGGTCGGACGGCGTGATGATGTCGGTGACGCGGATGCCGTATTGTTCGTCGACGACCACCACCTCGCCCTGGGCGATCAGGTAGCCGTTCACGAAAATATCCATGGGTTCGCCGGCCAGGCCGTCGAGTTCCACCACCGAGCCCTGGCCCAGCTGCAGAATATTGCGGATGGTCAGCCGGGTACGACCCAGTTCGACAGTGAGCTGGACAGGAATGTCCATGATCATGTCGATGTCGGCCTGGGCGTCGTTGGGCGAATCGATCAGCGGCTTGAAGAGCGCGTCGGCGGCAGAGGTTGCGCTGGCTTGCACCGTGGGGGCGGGCTGCTGCACGGCAGCGGCTTCGGCAGCCGGAGCTTCGACCTGGCGCGCGGCTTCTGCGGCGGTCTGTTCCGCCAGGGCGGCCGCCCAGTCATCGGCGGCTTCCGCCAGGCCTTCGGCCTGATTCGACTGATGCGTGCCTGCCGCCTGTTCGGCCAGCGCCGCCGCCCAATCGATCTCATCGCTGGAAGCGTCGTCCTGTTCCTTGGAGGGGTCTTCTTGGGTCGGATCAGTCATTTTCAGTACGAACAGTCTTGTAGGTTTGAGACAGGGTCAGCATCTTCTGAACCCGTAAGGCCATCTTGCCATTGTAGGTGCCGTAGTTGCCTTCGAGCACCGGCACGCCGCCCACGTGGGCGGTGACTTTGTCAGGAATGGTGACAGGCAGGATGTCGTTGATCTGCAGGCGCATGAGCTCGCCCACGGTCATGTCGATATGGGCGAATTCCGCCACCATTTCAACTTGCGCGGCGCGCACTTCGCGGGAAAGCTGATGCGTCCAGCGCTGGTCGATCTCGTTGGCGCCGCCTTCTTGCAGCGGGCGCGTGAGCAGATCGCGCAGCGGCTCGATCATGGAGTACGGCAGGCAGATGTTGAGCTGGCCGCCGGCGGCGCCCAGTTCGATCTGGAAGGTCGACACCACCACGATTTCATTGCTGCTGCTGATGCTGGCAAACTTGGTGTGCATCTCGGAACGGATGTATTCCGTTTCGATGGCGTAGACGTTTTCCCACGCGGAGCGGTAGCTTTCGAGCGTGATCTCGAGAAGCCGGCCGATGATGCGCTGTTCGGTGGTGGTGAAGTCGCGGCCTTCGACGCGGGTGCTGTAGCGGCCGTGGCCGCCGAACATGCTGTCGATCACCAAAAACACCAGGTTCGGGTCGAAGGTAAACAGCGATGCACCACGCAGCGGCTTGAGCGCCACCATGTTCAGGTTGCTGGGCACCGGCAGGTTGCGTTCGAAGTCGGAATACTTCTGGATGCGCAGGTTGCCCACCGTGATATCGGCGTTGCGGCGCATGAAGCTCAGCAGGGCGCCGCGCAGGCGCCGCGCGAAACGCTCGTTGATGAGCTCGAGCGTTTGCATGCGGTGGCGCACCACCCGATCGGGCGAGCTGAGGTCGTACGCGCGTACGCCGCCAACTTCTTCCTGGCCTTTCTGAGGCTTGTCCTCTTCGCCGGTGACCCCGGCGAGCAGGGCATCGACTTCGTCTTGTGAAAGCAGGCTCTGATAAGACATTACTGCACCACGAAGGCCGTAAACAGCACTGCGGAGATTTCGGGGCCGCGCGGTTGCGGCAGATAGGGCCGCTGCAGCAGTTGGGTCAGGTCATGAACCAGGCGCTCGCGGCCTTCAGGGGTCTGGATATACGTGGGGTTCTGCACCGCAAGCAGGCGCAACACGCGGTCGCGCACCTCGGGCATGTATTCGGTGATCATGTTGCGCGAGGCTTCGTCGACCAGGCGCAGGGTGATGGCCACGTACAGGATTCGGGTGGTGCGTTCGTCGCGCAGGGTGACCGTGAAGGGTTCCAGCGGTGCGAAGATGGGGGCGGGCAGGGGAATCTGCTGGCGTTCAACGGCGGGCTCGGCGCCTTCGGCAAAGGCCGGCGCACCCTGAATGCCCATTTTCTGCATGATGAAGAACGTGCCGGCAATGCTGGCGGCCACCACCATGACGAGAAGGATCAGCCAGAGCAGAAGTTTGCCGATACGGGAGCCCGAGCTGCTTGAACTGGAGGTCGCGGTGCGTTTGGTTGCGGTGGCCATCTTGAATGCTGTGTTGTCGCGCAAAGGTAAACAGGGGTATCACAAGTATCACATTGTGCCTGAAGTCGTTCCGGCGGTCGGGCGGAACAGGCACAGGATTCCTTGGTAGCTTCTGAGTTTACCTATGCGCGTTGAAAATCAGGCGAAGGTGTCGACCAGGGCGTTCGGGTCGGGAGGGCGGTGGGTGGCGCTGCCATGGCCGTTAGCCTGTGCGATGCCACCGGCATTGCCGCCGGATTCGGTGGTTCCGTTCTGGGCGCTACGGCGCGCTTCGCCGTTGAAGCCCTGGCCGGCCTGCCCCTGATCGTTCACGTTGGCCTGGCCCAGCGAGATCCCGGCCTGCTCGAGCATTTGCTGAAGCTGGGGC
>JAEZGR010000049.1 GCA_023437255.1 Pseudomonadota bacterium
GCTCGACCAGGCCTTTGGACTGGGCCGGATCGCCGATCTGTTCGCAGATCGCCACCGATTCGCCCAGTGCTACGAGTCGGGCGAGATAGCCTTCGACCGAATGGAAGGGCACACCCGCCATGGGCACCGGTGCACCGTTGGACATGCCGCGTTTCGCCAGGGTGAGGTTCAGCAGTTTGGCGCCCCGTTCCGCATCTTCGTAGAAGAGTTCATAGAAGTCGCCCATGCGATAGAACAGCAGGTGATCGCCGGCCTCTGCTTTGAGCGTGAGGTATTGGCGCATCATGGGAGTATGGTTCGCGAGGTCGGGGTGAGACATGTATATCGTTCGTTACCGGGGTGAAAAATAAACCTGGTTCACGGCCTTCAGCCCCAACGGCAGCGCGGTGCCGGGGGTCGGGCGGTTTCAGTTGTCATGGGTGAGTCTACCTGATGGTGCCGTGTGAAGTGGCGGCAGACTTGACGGAAGTGATGACAGTGGGTTGTCGGAAAGAAGCGCGGCGGGTGACACAGGCCACCCGCCGCATGAAGCAAGCTTCGAGAATTACAGTATGTCGCTCACACTGCTTACAGCGCAGCGCTCACAATGATCTCGACCAGCAGTTCGGGGCGTGCCAGCTTGGCCTCGCAGGTAGCGCGTGTCGGCATGTTGGCGCGGTCGGCCCACTCGCCCCACACGGCGTTCATGCCGGCGAAGTCGCGATCGATGTCCTTGAGCCAGATCTGCACAGTCAGCAGGCGCGATTTGTCGGTGCCGGCCTGGGCCAGGTAGCCGTCGATCTTGGCCAGCACGTCGCGTGTCTGTGCCTGAATGTCGCCATCGAGGTTGCTGGCGGTCACACCGGCAACGTGCGCGACGCCGTTGTGAATCACGATGCGGCTCAGGCGTTCGTTGCTGTCGATGCGTTGGATTTCAGTAGTCATGTGTTCTCCTGTTGAGTGAAGCGGTCGACCCGGAAGGGGTGGATGGGAAGCTTGGATTCGCCGTGTTCCACCAGGTCGGCCATGATTTCCCCGATGATGGGGCTGAGTTCGAAGCCATGGGCGGAAAACCCGAAGGCGTGAAAGATGCCGGGGCTGGCGATGCTGGGCCCGATGACCGGAATCTGATCAGGCAAGAATCCCTCGACGCCCGCCCAGGCTCGCACGACCTGCATGTTGCGCAGGTGCGGAAAGAGGTCGGTGACCGTGATGGCACTGGTACGCATGGTCGCCATGTCGACCACGGCATGACGACCTACGGGGTCAGCATAACAGCGCAGACTGCCTCCGATGACCACGGTGCCATTGGCGTATTGCTTGAACGAAAGCGCCCGACCCATGGCGCCCAGAACGGGCTTGACGAATGGGGCCACGCGTTGGGTCACCATGAGCATCAGGCCATCTGCCAGCAGGGGCACATGGTCGCCCACCTGGGCGGCCAGTTCGCCCGCCCATGCGCCCGCGGTGTTCACCACCACGGGAGCCTGATACGTGCCCTTGGGCGTCTGTACGTTCCATACTCCGCCTTCGCGCCAAACGCGCGACACACGTTGCTGTTCGAGGATGTCGGCCCCGGCGCTTTCCGCAGTGCATCGGAAGGCGGTGACCACGTGGTAGGGGTAGGCGTAGCCGTCGTCTTTGACCCAGATGCCGCCCAACACATGATGGGACATGCTGGGCACGAGTTCACGCACGGTGTCCTGGTCGGCCCAGGTCTCATGAGTGAAGCCGAGTGCTTCCAGTTCCGCAATTCGTGCCTTGGCGGCGACGACGTCGGCTTCGGTCTCGCACACCTGAAGCTGGCCGCTGGGAACGAATCCGCCATCGTGGCCCACAAACGCCTCGAGATGGTGCCAGATACGGTCGCGCGCGGCGAGCGCCAGCGGAATTTCGGCGACGTGACGGAACAGGGTGCGCACGCCGCCGGCGTTCACGCCCGAGGAATGGCGCCCGCAGTATTCCGACTCGAGCACCCGTACCGAAATACCGCGGCGTGCCAGATGCACGGCACTTGAAAGCCCCTGCAAGCCGCCACCGATAATGATGACGTCACTGCTGCGGCTGGAGGCCGGTATGGCGCGCGCGTGCCCGCCCTCCGCAGCGGCGGATCGAGAAAAATGGGCGGCCCGGGTCATGACTCAATCTGTGCGAGTTGACCGAGCGTGAGCGCCTTGATCGGCGGCCGGATGCGGTAGTAGCCGACTTCGCCGGGGGAACGGCCGCTGGCGTCGGCAATGACCTCAGTGACGGTCAGGCCGCACATGCGACCCTGGCAGGGGCCCATACCTCAGCGGCTGAACGATTTGGTCTGGTTCTGACCGCTGCATCCCAAGGACACCTGTTCGCGGATATTGCCTGCGGTGACTTCTTCGCAACGGCAGACCATGACGTCGTCGGCGGGAATGCGGAAGGCATTGCGCGGCCGGTATTGGCGGTTCAGGAATGGGCGGATGGCCAGATGGTTGTCGATCTGCGCACGCAGGCCCTCGGCGTCCTGGGTCACGCTCTGCTGCGCTGCCGGGTTGATCTGCTTCAGTGCTCCAAGCGCGGCCAGCTCACCCTGAAGGGCAGCCACGAGCGCGCCACCGATCGAGGCGCCGTCGCCGGCGATGTAGATGCCGGGGACGCTCAGTTCGCACCATTCATTGGCAACCGGCACCCAGCAAAGCTGATCGTCGTCCCAAGTATGTTCAGCGCGCAGCGACCAGGTGATCTGCGTGTTTGGCACGACGCCCTGGTGCAGCAGGCAGATCTTGGCATCAAGCGTGTGCGCCCTGCCATCGACAGTGAAGCGCACGCGCTCAAGCGTGCCGTTGCCTTCGAGTTGGAGCTCTTCGATGCCCCGATGGAAGGGGATGTCGGCGTTCTTGATTTCGCGCAGCAGGCTGACACCCTTGTGGACATAGCGCCAGCCTTTGAGCAAACCGCGCCCATGGCGCCATGCCAGTTTCCAATCGGTATTCGCGGTGGTGTCGAGAATGGCGCGAATCTTGACACCTGCACGCAGGTACTGCGCTGCAAGCAGGTACAGGAGCGGGCCGCAGCCGGCCAATACCACCGGTTCCGCCGGGATCAGCGAGGCGCTCTTGAGCAGAATCTGCCCTGCGCCTGCGGTCATCACGCCGGGAAGAGTCCAACCGGGTACCGGGAACGGGCGCTCCATGGCGCCACTGGCCACGATGATGGCCTGGGCTTTCAAGGTGACCGGGCGACCGTCGCGCAGCACATGCAGGGTGCGGTCGGTGTCGACCTGCCACACGGCGGTGTTGGGCCAATAGGTCAGACGACCGGCGCTGACGTGTTCGGCCACGGCGTCTGCGAGCGAGTGCCCGTGACTGTAGTCGGGGCCCAGGATCGCCTCGCGGCGGGCGTCGGTGCCATTGATGCTGCGATAGATCTGCCCGCCGACTTCAGGCTGCTCGTCAATCAGCAGTGCCTTCAGGTTGTGGCGCGCGGCGCGATCGGCCGCTGCCATGCCCGCAGGGCCGGCGCCGATGATGACCAGATCGTATGCGTTAAGGGAGGTGGAGGCTTGCGTGTTCATTGAATTTCTCCGTTCGCGCTGTCGGCTGTACGGCGGACTTCGCTGGCCTCGAGAACGAGGGCGCCGGGCAGGGCGTCCATGGTGCGGATGCGCATGCCTTCGCGCGGGCGTACCAGGCAGGCCTGCTGGCTGGGCACGTCGTCGATCTCCACCAGGCACTCGAAGCAGACGCCCATCATGCAGTAGGGAGCGCGGGGCGCGCCGCTGACGCTGGCATTGCGAAAGCGGGTGATGCCCGCAGCGAGCAGACCGGCCGCCAGCGAGGTATCGGCCGGCACCTGCAGGGGGGTGCCGTTCAGATGGACAGTGACCATGTCGGGCGGAACATCACGTTCCTGCGACGCGGGCAGGCGAACGAACAGGGCTTTAGCGACCATAATGGGTGATCTTCGTTTCGGGGTTGAATCGGGTGGCGGGGAAGGCGCCGAGCAACTCGGGGGCGACGCCGTCGCGTATCCAGGGTGCGACCGTCAGGGCATGCTGGGCGGCCAGTGTGACGCCGCTGTGGCAGGTCGCAACGTAGGCGCCGGGGCATTCTTCGGATTCCTGATAGATGGGGAAGCCGTCGGGCGTCATGATGCGCAGGGCAGCCCAGCTGCGCACGATGCGTACATTGCGCAGGGCGGGGAAGCAGGCGACGGCCCGGGCGGCGATTTCGGCACTGACGGGCACGCGCACCGTATCGTCGTAGCCGGCCTCTTCCATGGAGTCGCCGATCTGGATCGATCCTTCGTCGGTCTGACGCACGTAGTTCGAGGCGCAGCGCAGCTGCGGGGCAAGCCGCTCGGTGATGAGCACCTGACCCTTGTTGGGGCGCACCGGCACATGCATGCCGACTTCGGCGCTCAGCGACTGATTGGCCAGGCCGGCGGCGACAACCAGCTTGGGTGCCTGGAACTGTTCGCCATTTGGCGCCTGGACCGTGAACATGCCATTGCGCCACTGAATGGCGACGGCCGGCGTGTTGGGCCGGTACTGAACGCCGCGGCGCTGATTGGCGGTATGCAGTGCGTGAAACAGCTTGAGCGGGTTGCAGTGGCCGTCCATGGGTGTGTAGCTCACCCCCGCTACCGCCGGGCCCAGGCCGGGAAGGTCTTCTCGTGCATCTTCGGGGGCCAGGATCTGGAAGGGGTAGAGGTCGGCGCCCACCTGATCCTGCAGCCACTGCAGGCGTTCGCGGCGCACCGCGACTTCCTCTTCTGTCAGGCAGATGTGATAACCGCCGCGCTGATTCAGCTGAACGTCGACGCCGGTTTCTTCAAGCAGGCTCTGCTGCAGCTGAGGCCAGAGCTTGCTGGATTGCAGGCTCCAGCGGGCGTACTGGGCGTAACCCAGACCCTTGCCCTGTACCCAGACCAGGCCGAAGTTGCCCCGCGAGGCCCGCAGGGCGATATCGCCTTCGTCGAGCTGGATGACGCTGGTTTGCAGCCGCGCCAGGCCGTAGGCGATGGCACTGCCCACGAGGCCGCCGCCCAGAACAATTACGTCAGTGGTATGCATGATGTTGCCTTTGTGTCAGCCGCGGCCAATGAGCACTTTCTCGAGACCGACGACGCGTTCGATCAGCAGCGTGAGCAGCATGGTGCCGAAGATCAGCACGGCGGACACGGAGGTGACGAGTGGGTCGATGGTGTGGGCGATGTGGTTGTACATGGCGACCGGCAGTGTCATGGTGCCGGGGGTGGCCACGAAGATCGTCATGGTCAGCTCGTCGAAGCTTTGAATGAACGACAGCATCCAGCCACCCACGATGCCGGCCAGGAGCAGCGGCAGCGTGATGCGATAGAACACGATCCAGCGCGAGGCGCCCAGCGACAGGCCTGCGTTTTCGATTTCGCGGTTCATGCCGGTGGCGGCCGCGATGACCATGCGCATCGCGTAGGGCACGATCACGATGACGTGAGTCAGCATGAGCCAGAAGAACGAGCCGCTGAGCCCGGCGATATTGAAGAAGCGCAGAAAGGCAGCGCCCAGCACAACCTGCGGGATCATGAGCGGCGACATGAAGAACGCAACCATGGCTTCGCGGCCGCGAAAGCGGTACCGGCTGACTGCCAGCGCCGCAGGCAGGGCAAGCACCATGGCCGTGCAGGAGGCCACGATGCCCAGCTTGAGCGAGAACCAGAATGCAGAGGTGAGTTCCCGTGCCTCGAGAATGGCGTAATACCAGCGCAGCGACAGGCCATCGGTGGGCATCGAAATGAAGCCCTTGTCGGTGAAGGAGACGACAATGATGATGAGCAGCGGGGCCAGAATGAAGGCCAGGAACAGCGTATGAAAGGTCAGGGCAAGGTAGCCATTGCGTTGCATGACGATCAGCCTTCAAAAACAGAACGGAAACGCCTTTCAACCCAGCGGTTGCAGCCGACGATGACGATGATGTTGGCCACGAGCAGCACGAGCGCGATGGTTGCACCCAGCGGCCAGTTCAGTGTGCTCAGAAACTCGTCGTAGGCGGCCGTGGCTGCCACCTTGAGTCGTCGTCCGCCAATCAGGGCAGGCGTGGCAAACGCGGATGCCGTGAGGGCGAAGACAATGATGCTGCCGGAAAGAATGCCGGGCAGCAGCTGCGGCAGAATGACGCGGAAAAAGGTGGTCGGGCGGGAGGCGCCCAGCGAGAGGCCAGCCTGTTCGACCTGCGGATCCAGCTTCTGGATGGTGGCCCAGACCGACAGCACCATGAACGGCACCATGACGTGCACCAGCGCGATGATGACACCGGTCATGGTGAACATCATGCGGATGGGTTCATCGGTGATGCCGATGGCCATCATCACGTGGTTGACGAGGCCATTGGTACCCAGCAGAATCGACCAGCCCAGCGTGCGCACGACCACCGAGATGAGCAGCGGAGCCAGAATGATGAGCAGGAAGATGCCACGCCAGCGGCCGCGCATGCGCGACAGGATCAGGGTTTCGGGTACGCCGATCACGACGCACACGAAGGTCACGATGGCGGCCATGCCGGCCGTGCGCGTGAAGATCTCGAGGTAATAGGTGTCGGTGAAGACCTCGATGTAGTTGGCGAAGGTGTAGGTGACGAGAATGCCCCGCTGCCCGTCAAAGGCGTACAGCGACAGAACGCCGGTGAGCACGCGCGGGGTCAGGAGCAACGAGACAAAGACCGCGAGCGCGGGCGCCGACAGCACCCACGGCGTGTGTTGGCCCCGAACGGCGCCGGCGCTAGACATGGGCGGCCTCCTCGATTGGCAGTACCTGCACATCGCGGCTGTTCCAGCTGAGGGAGACCTGATCGCCTTCCTCAAGCGTGACGGGCTCGCGATTGGGGGCATTCACCCTGATCAGTCCCAGTTCGGTCTCGACTTCCAGCATCCAGACGCTGCCAAGGAACAGCTTGGTCTGGACGCGACCGGAAAGACCGCCCGCGCCAGCGGCAGTGACCTGGATCTTTTCGGGACGGATGTAGGCGTGGACCTGACCTTGCAACGAATAGGGTGCGGTTTCGAGCGTGAGATTGCCGACCTTGATGCGCGAGGCGCCATCGGTTGAGCCGGGTACGGCCTGGGCGACCAGACGGTTCGTCTTGCCAAGAAAGGTGGATGCGAAGTTGCTGGCCGGATGCTCGTATGCGTTATACGGGGTATCGAGCTGGGCGATGCGGCCGCCGTACATGACTGCGATGCGGTCGCTCATGGTCATGGCTTCGACCTGGTCGTGTGTGACCAGCACGGTGGTGATGTTCAGATGGCGCTGAATGGCGCGCATTTCGATGTGCATCTCTTCGCGCAGCTTGGCGTCGAGGTTCGACATCGGCTCATCGAGCAGCAGAACTTCCGGGCGAATGGCCAGGGCGCGGGCAATGGCGACGCGCTGGCGCTGCCCACCTGAAAGCTCACGTGGATAGCGATGCGAGAGGCCGTCGAGACGTACCAGCGACAAGGTTTCGCCGATGCGGGTGCGAAGTGCCTGGCCGGACATGCCACGCATTTCGAGACCGAAGGCCACGTTCTGCTCGACGGTCATGTGGGGGAACAAGGCATAGCTCTGGAACACGACACCCATGCCACGCTTTTCGGCGCGCAGCGATGTGATGTCTTTTCCGGCCACAGAAATAGTGCCGTGCGTCGGTTCGATAAAACCGGCCACCATTTGCAACGTGGTGGTCTTGCCGCAGCCCGACGGACCCAGCAGCGAGATGAATTCGCCACGTTCGACGTCGAGATCCAGCTTGTCGACGGCAACGAAGCTGCCGAATCGTTTTCCGAGACCCTTGATGGATAGAAAGCTCATGAGGTTCCTCTATGCGCCTCCGCGCTAGGCCTGCGCGGAGGCGTTCTTGCATAAATATCAGCGTTCGACCGTACGGTTCCAGCGGTTGGTCCATTCGGCGCGGTTGGCATTCACGACAGCGTTGTCGATGCCTTGCAGCTTGCCGATCTGTTCGGGGCCGTAGGGCACCGTGGCGGCCACTTCAGGAGTGAGGTCGACCTTGCTGTTCATGGGGCCCCATGCCTGACCGGCGGCCAGGATGGCTTGTACCTCGGGTTGGTACAGGTACTGGATGAACTTCTGCGAGAGTTCCTTGGTCTTGGGTTTGGCGACCGGGCAGACGGCGGTGAACAGGGCCAGCGCGCCTTCCTTGGGGTACACAAACTCCACCGGGAAGCCGGTGTCCTTCAAGGCTTGCACGCGGCCGCTACCCCAGACGCCGATCACGGCGTCGCCGTTCTGGAAGAGCTCGGTCATCTTGCCGGGGGAGGGCTCCCATGCCAGCACGTTGGGGCCGACTTCATCGAGCATGGCCTTGAAGCCCGGATCGATGTTGTTGACGCTGCCACCACGCAGTTCCGCAAACTTGATGAGGGCGTGCAGGCCATAGCCGTTCGTGATCGGAGGAATCACGACCTTGTCTTTGTACTTGCTGTCGGTGACGTCTTCCCATGACGTGGGTGCCGGCCAGTTCTTCTTTGCGAAGTATTCGGTGTTGTAGAACAGGCCTGTGCCGATCACACCCAGCGCCAGGGCCTTGTCGCCGGCGATGCGGGCCAGGGGGTACAGGTCGTCGTAAATGGGCGCGGGCGCAATATCGCTACAGAAACCGAACTGCACTGCCTGCTGCATGGGCGCATCGTCGACGATGATGACGTCGAACTGGGGGTTGCCACGTTCGGCCTGAAGCTTGGCGAGCGTGTCGGTGGAGTTGCCGGCAACATAGATGACGCGGGCACCGGTCTGTTTTTCAAACTCCGGAATGATCTTGTCTTTGAACAAGGTTTCGGTGGAACCACCGTAGGCTGCAAGGTACAGGTCTTCGGCGAGGGCAGAGCCGGAGACCGAAATAAAAGCAGCAGCAAGGGCAAGGCAGAGAGGCTTACGCATGGGTTGCTCCTGAGGCGTGGAAAGAGGATCTCAGTCTACGGGGAAAGCCCTTAGTTACATACTAGTAATTCTACCTAGTCATGTCAGAATGATATGGAATCATATCTGTGTAACCCGATGATATAACGTTAATTTAATGGTTTATATGCAAAATTTATCTCACATTCTTAATTTGCTATGCTAAAAAGGCATTGAATGGGCGTGAGGCTTTGTGACGTGTAAAGTTCTGCCGACATGACAGCAGTCAAACGAGATCCGGTGTCACGGGCGCAGGTCCGCAGGGCGGGTCGAGATTCGCGAAGGACACAACAATGAGCAAACGACTGACTCTGCGGCATCTTGAAGCGTTCCGCGCGGTGATGGCGCGGAACTCGGTGACGGGCGCCGCCGAACTGCTGGGCGTCACGCAGCCGGTGGTTACCCGCCTGATATCCGATTTTGAAGACCGGGTGGCTTTCCCCCTGTTTATTCGCAAGAAGGGGCGACTCATTCCGACGCCCGAAGCCTCCCTGCTGATCGACGATGTGCAGCAGGCAATGACCCTGGTCGAGCGCATCAGTTACGCCTCTTCCAGTATTCGGGAACTCAAGCAGGGCAAACTGCTGGTGGCGGCGGCGCCGGCGGTCGCACTCTGTTGCCTGCCTCAGGCCATAGCCACTTTCACAAAAGAGAATCCGGAAACGCTCATCTCCTTGCACATGGATGCGTCTCCCACGGTGCTCGACATGGTGCATGAGGGGCGCGCCGACGTGGGTGTCGCCATGCTTCCGGCCAGCGCAACCACCTCGGGCAACCGTGAATTATTGTTGTCTGCGCGCATGGTGGCTGTGGTGCCCGAGGGGCACCGCCTGGCCAGCGCGGAGGTGCTGAAGCCGTCAGACTTCGAAGACGAGGCGTTCATTTCGATGTCGCCGCTCATCGAGGCGCGCACGCTTATCGATGCTATTTTCATGTCGCACAACGTGCGGCGACGCATCAACATTGAAACCCAGATTTCTCTGGCAGTGATCCGCCATGTCGAGGCCGGTGCCGGTGTCAGCCTGATTGACCCGGTCACAGCGGCCGGCTACCGCAGCGAACGCGTACGCTTCATTCCGTTCGAGCCCGTCGTGGTCAATGACTACACTTTGGTGACCTCGGCCAAGCGCAAGCTGCCGCTGATTACCGAGCCGTTCAT
>JAEZGR010000080.1 GCA_023437255.1 Pseudomonadota bacterium
CGCCCGGCGTGTTGGTGAGCATGACCAGCTTCTCGGCGCCCAGGACCTCGGCCATCTTGCCGGCCACGACGTCGGCGTTGATGTTGTAGGCCTGGCCATCGGCTTCGTTGTAGCCGATCGAGGAGATGACCGGAATGAACTGGTCGTCTTGCAGGGCCTTGACCACCGCCGGCTCGATGCAGGTGATATCGCCCACGAAGCCGATATCGAGGGTCTCGCCCGGGTGTTCGGGGTCGTCCATGAGTTTCTTGCGTGCCTGGATCAGGCAGCCGTCTTTGCCGGTGAGGCCCACGGCCTTGCCGCCGGCTTCGTTGATCATCATGACGATGTCTTGCTGCACCTGGCCGCCCAGCACCCACTCGACCACTTCCATGGTTTCGGCATCGGTCACGCGCATGCCCTGCACGAAGGTGCCTTCCTTGCCGATGCGCTTGAGCGCCGCATTGATCTGCGGGCCGCCGCCGTGCACCACCACCGGGTTGATGCCCACCAGCTTGAGCAGCACGACGTCGTGCGCGAAGCTGCGCTGCAGATGGGTTTCGGTCATGGCGTTGCCGCCGTATTTGATGACCACGGTCTTGCCGTGGAAGCGCCGGATGTAGGGCAGAGCTTCAGAGAGAACTTCTGCCTTGACGGTGGCGGAGTGTTGAGTGTCGAGCGTGTCGGTCATGTCGGTGGTCAGCCCAGTGCCTTGTTGACGGTGGCCAGGAAGGATTCCTTGTCGTAGTTGCCCAGATAACGTTTGATGATGTTGCCCTGCTTGTCGATCAGGAAGGCGGTGGGCGTCAGCTTGACGTCGCCGAATGCGCGCGCGAGCTCGCCGTTTGCATCGACCACGACCTTGAAGGGCAGTTCACGCGATTCGGTGAAGTTCTTCACGTAGTTGGGCGGATCGTACTGCATTGCGACGGCGATGGTGTCGTAGCCCTGATCCTTCAGTTTGTTGTAGTTGGCGATGTTGTCGGGCATTTGTGCCACGCAGGTCACGCAGCTGGTGGCCCAGAACTTGACCAGCACCACCTTGCCACGCAGTTCCTGCATGGTGACCTGCTCGCCCGTGATCGTGGTGAAGGTGACGTCGGGCGCGGTCTTGGCGTCGGTGGGCATTTGCCACATGGCAAATGCCGAGATGGCGACAACGGCGACGATGGCGGAGAGAATCTTTTTCATTGCACAGGCATGGCTTGGGCGCCGCCCGTTTCAGCGGCGGCACCCGTGGTGTTGTTTTCGGGGGTGGCTTGTTCGATCGGCGCCGGCTGCGACGTGCCCGCTGCCGACTGTTGAACGCTCTCGGGCGAAACGATCTCGAATAATTTTACTACCTTGTTCACGCCCGATACGCCGGAGGCGGCAATGGCGGCGCGCTCGCCCTCGGCTTCGGTGACCCGGCCCTGCAGGTACACGATGCCACGTTCGGTGGTGACGTTGATGGTGCGCGAGGGTACTTCTTTGGTGTTGATGAGGGCGGTGACGACCTTGGAACTGAGCCAGGCGTCGTTGGTACGCAAGCTGGTGGCCGTGCCGGGCCCCACACGCAGCTCGTTGATGCCGCGCGTGACCTTGTCGACCTTCTGAGCCGCTGCGCCCGCCTGCTGCTTGTCGTTCTCGGTGGGGACATCGCCCAGCAGCAGCACCTGGCCGGCATAGGCATGTGCGTTGATGCGCACGCTGGGTGTTTCGGCGAAGATGCGGCGCATCTCGGCACCGACCTTCATTTCAATGGCCTTGTCTTCGACCTGTTCACCGGCGGTGCGCCGATCGGTTGCGACGAGAGCCGTTGTTGCTGCGGCACCGCCGACCACCAGGGCACCGCAGCCGGAAAGGGCGGCCAGGGCGGCCAGCGCGCATGCGGCGTGAATGAGGCGGGTTGAACGTGTACGGAACATTACAGCGTATCTCCGAGTAGCAGGGCGTCGATGCCGTCGCACAGGGCGTGCAGCAGCAGGATGTGGACTTCCTGGATGCGCATGGTGCGATCGTGCGGGACGCACAGATGGATGTCGTGGCTGCCGAGCATGCCGGCGATCTCGCCGCCGCCTTTGCCCGTGAGCGCAATGACGGTCATTTCGCGGTCGTGCGCGGCTTCGATGGCCTGGATGACGTTGGCCGAGTTGCCACTGGTGGAAATGGCCACCAGCACGTCGCCAGGCTGGCCCAGCGCGTTGACCTGGCGCTCGAAGATGGCATTGAAGCCGTAGTCGTTGCCGACCGCGGTGAGGATGGAGGTGTCGGTGTTCAGCGCCACGCCGGCGAGTGGCAGGCGGTCGCGCTCGAAGCGGCCGACCAGTTCGGCAATGAAATGCTGCGCATCGGCGGCGCTGCCACCGTTGCCGCAGGCCAGAATCTTGTTGTTGTTGGCGAGGGCGCCAAACAGCAGCTCCACGGCCACGGCCAGCGGCTCGGCGAGCTCGCGGGCGCTGGCCTTGAAGGTGTCGATGGCGTCGTCAAAATGCGAGGCCAGGTGTGCGGTCATGTCCATAGCGCCGATTATCTCATTTTTCAAATATGCAGACGGGTCGATTATTCAGTGAATGCATGGCGGATCCATTGCATGGCAGCGCCCTGCATGCAGATCACGTCGAAGCGGCAGGCGGGGGTGCGCCCTTCAAAATGCCGGCGCGTGAGCTGGGGAAGAAAATAGTGCGCGGCGCGCAGCAGGCGGCGCTGCTTGGGGCGGTTTACACTGGCGGCAGCCCCGCCATGGCTCGTCGAGCTGCGCTGGCGCACTTCCACAAACACCAGCACGTTGCCTTCGCGCGCGGCAAGGTCGATTTCACCGGCCCGGCACAGCAGGTTGCGCTCGAGAATCAGCAGGCCCTGGTAATCGAGCCACTGGGCGGCGCGCTGCTCGAAAAGGTGGCCCGTGGCCTGAGTGGGTGAAGGTGCCATGGTGGTCAGACCCGCAGATCAGGAAATAATTCAGTATGAACGACCGCATCCCCGACACGGAAGCTCCGGCGGCATGGAAACGTCTCAGTGAGCGGGTGGCCGCGCAGCATTGGCCCGCGCCCGCTTTGTACGTGGTGGCAACGCCCATCGGCAATCTGGGTGATCTGGGGTTGCGTGCCTGGCAGGCGCTTGGGCTGTGCGATGTCATTGCCGCTGAAGACACGCGTTCCAGCCGGCCCTTGCTTGATGCCTGGGGTATCAGTACGCCGCTCATGGCGGCCCACCGCCATAACGAGGCGGCTGCGGCACAGACCATCGTGCTGCGGCTGGAGGCGGGGGAACGGGTGGCGCTGGTGTCAGACGCGGGGGCGCCCGCGGTGAGCGACCCCGGTGCGCGCATCGTGCGTGCGGTGCGCGAGGCCGGCTTCCCGGTGGTGCCCATTCCGGGCGCCAGTGCGGTCATCGCCGCGTTGATGGGCGGCGGGGTCACTTCCGATGAAAACCCCGCCTTCGTGTTTGCCGGGTTTCCGCCACACAAGTCCGGCGCACGGCGCAAATGGCTGCAGCAGTGGTGCGCGGTGCCCGCGCCCATTGTCATGTTTGAGTCGCCACATCGGGTGCAGGCCACGGTCGACGATCTGCTGGCCGTGTGCGGCCCGGAGCGCCGCCTCACGTTCGCGCGCGAGCTTACCAAGCGCTTCGAACAGATCGAGTCCATGCCGCTGGCCGAGGCCGGCGCCTGGTTGCGTGAAGATGCGCATCGCAGTCAGGGCGAGTTCGTGCTGATCGTGCATGAAGCGCCGCAGGGCGCAGGCGATGTCATAGACGCCGACACCTCGGCCTTGCTCGATGCCTTGCTGGAAACGGTGTCGGTGCGCGACGCGGTGAAGGTGGCTGCGAAAGTGAGTGGTGCGCCGCGCGACGTGCTGTATGAGCTGGCGCTGCAACGCACCGGGAAGTCGTGAGGTGCCGCTGCCTCTAGCAGGAACCGCAAGGCGCTCGGCAGGCGAAAACATCCGGTCGCCGGGGTGACGCAGGCCGGTGACTTGGACCTGCCGGCGCAGGGCGTGACCGGGCTCCTTGCGTCAGTGCTCTGACGGACTACGCCATTCAGCGCTGCGCCAGCGTCGGCTGCATGCCGGTGGCTTCCTGGATGCGTACGGCGGCGTTCACCGCGGCGGTGCGGCTCTCGTAGGGGCCGATGCGCACGCGGTGCAGGTCATCGCCACTGCTGATGTGCGCATTGCGGCCTTCGACCTGCGCGATTTCGGCATTCAGCTGGTTCGCCAGCCGGTCGGCAGACGGGTAGCTGGCGAAGGCTCCAAACTGAAGATAGATGCCGCCGGATGGCTCGCTCGTGACGCTGGGCGTGGGCGTGCGTTGCGGTTCGAGTTCGCGCTGCGGCTGGGGTTGAGGCTGCAGTTCCGCCTGCGATTCCGTTTCGGGTGGCCGCTGCGCAAGTGCCGCCATGACGTCCGGCGTTTCGAGCGCAGTAGATTCCCCGACCGTAGTGCGTGTCGCGGGCGCGGATGCAGCCACGGTGTGAACAGCCGGTGTGGGAGCCGCCACAGTACGGACCGCGGGGGCAGGCGCAGTCCGGACGGCCGGGGCCGGCGCCGCTGCGGTTTGCACGGCGGGTGCCGGGGCTGCGGGCTTCGGCGCGGAGGCCATGTTCAGCCCGCGGCGGATGTCGGCATGGGTAATGGCCTCGACAACGACTCTGTCGCTGCCTTTGCCGATGATGCCCAGCTTGGCGG
>JAEZGR010000084.1 GCA_023437255.1 Pseudomonadota bacterium
GACGAACGGAACATCGAGCATGCGCGCCAGCGTTTGCGCCAGCAGTGTCTTGCCCGAACCCGTGGGGCCGATCAGCAGAATGTTGCTCTTGCTGAGTTCGACGTCATCGCCCTTCACCTCGCCGTAACGGATGCGCTTGTAGTGGTTGTAAACAGCCACAGCCAGCGTACGCTTGGGCTTCTCCTGCCCGATCACGTAGTCGTCGAGGAACGACTTGATTTCCATCGGGGTAGGAAGCTCGTTACGCACCGCATCGCGGGCGGCCTCCTGGGATTCTTCGAGAATGATGTCGTTGCAGAGGTCGATGCATTCATCACAGATGAACACCGACGGCCCGGCGATAAGCTTGCGCACTTCGTGCTGATTCTTGCCGCAGAAGGAGCAGTGCAAGGCTTTATCGTCGCTCGAACCTTTTTTTTCGGGCATAGGAATTTCGGTCAATCAGTGCAACGCCACCGGGGCGCCGCGAAAGTGGCGGCCAGCCTGCTTGACGCGGGCCGGCCGTTCGGCGAGAAACACCTGCCGTTGATTGGCGCGGGTTCTCAGTTCTGTTCGTTTCGTGAAGTCAGAACTTTGTCTACCAGCCCATAAGATAGCGCATCTTCTGCAGACATGAAATTGTCACGTTCTGTATCGATGGCAATACGTTCGACCGGCTGCCCAGTGTTGTTGGCCAGTATCTCGTTCAGGCGCTCACGCAACCGCAGGATTTCGCGGGCCTGAATCTGAATATCGGAAGCCTGACCCTGGGCACCACCCGACGGCTGGTGGATCATGATGCGGGAGTTGGGCAGCGTGTAACGCTTGCCCTTGGTTCCCGCGGCAAGCAGAAACGCGCCCATGCTGGCCGCAATGCCGGTGCACAGCGTGGAAACGTCGGGCTTGACGAACTGCATGGTGTCGTAAATGGCCATGCCCGCGTATACCGATCCGCCCGGAGAATTGATGTACAGCGAGATGTCTTTGTCGGGATTCTCGGATTCGAGAAAGAGCAGCTGGGCGACCACCAGGTTGGCCGACTGATCGGTGACCGGCCCTACGAAAAAGATGACCCGCTCGCGCAGCAGGCGCGAGTAGATGTCGTAGGAACGCTCGCCGCGACCCGACTGCTCAACCACGATGGGCACATAGCCCAGCCCTGAGGGCACGACCGAATCTCCCCCGTACAACGAGGCGTAAAAATCGGTAAAACGCGATGACATTAGTTAGTCCCCATGAGTTCGTCGAAGCTGACCTGCTCGTCGGTGACCTTGGCCTTCGAGAGCACGTGCTCGACGACGTTGTCTTCGAGTACGACAGCTTCGATTTCGGCGCGGCGCTGACGATCGGCCAGATAATATGCCACAACCTGTGCCGGCTGCTCGTAGTTCTGCGCGAACTCTTCGATGCGCGCACGAACCTGCTCGGGCTTGGCCTGCAGGTCGGCGGTGTTGACGAGCTCGGAAACCAGCAGGCCCAGACGCACGCGGCGCTCGGATTCGGCTTCGAAGGCTTCGGTGGGAATCGGCAGGCTGTCGGCGTTGGGCACGCCACGCTGCTTGAGGTCTTCGCGGGCGGCGGCGACACGGCCTTCGGCGTCGGAACGCACCAGCGACTTGGGCACGTCGAACGTGCAGGCGCCGACCAGGGCGTCCATGACGCTGCCCTTGGTGCGGGCCTGTGCACGGGCCTTGACCTCGCGCTCGAGGTTGGCACGAATGTCGGCGCGCAGCTTTTCGATATCGCCTTCGGGCTGACCCAGTTGCTTGGCGAACTCGGAATCGAGCTCGGGCAGGACGCCTTCGGCCACTTCACGCACGGTGATCGTGAACTCGGCGGTCTTGCCGGCGACTTCCTGGCTGCCGTAGTTCTCGGGGAAGCTGAGCGGGAACGTTTGCGTATCACCCGCCTTCAGACCGGTGACGGCCGTTTCGAATTCGGGGAGCATGCGACCCTGACCCAGCACGAAGGGGAAGTTCTCGGCCTTGCCGCCTTCGAACTCTTCGCCATCGATGCGGCCGACGAAATCGAGCGTGACACGATCGCCTTCGGCGGCCGCACGGTCTTCGCGAGGCTCGTAGGTGGCGCGCTGACGACGCAGGATATCGACCGTACGTTCGACGTCGGCATCGCTCACTTCGCAGGAGCTGCGGGTGATTTCAAGTGCCGACAGATCGGGAACGTCGACTTCGGGATAGACCTCGAAGGTGGCCGTGAAAGCGAGCTGGCCGTCGTCAACGCCTTCGGTCTTGGGCTCGAGCGATGGGGTTCCCGCCACGCGCAGCTGTGTTTCGCTCAGCACTTTTTCGAGCGTGCGACCGACTTCTTCGTTGATGACGTCGTAGCGGATGCCGGGCCCATGGCTGCGCTCGATAATGGAAAGCGGAGCCTTGCCTGGGCGAAAGCCTTGAACCTTGGCGCTACGCGCGACGCGTTTCAGCTGGGCCTGTACTTCCTTCTCGACGTCGGCAAGCGAAACGACCACATCAACACGGCGCTCAAGGCCGGACAATTTTTCAACCACGGGCTGCATTAGGAACCTATATATGGATGGTATTAAAAGATTGAACCCCTCATTTTACCGGAAAGTGCGATAAGTGAATCAAGAAGCTGGGGTTCTGCGGAATGCCACTTTATGATGTTTGTTGGAGCGGGCACTCGTGAAGAAGAAGATCGGCATGCGCCCGACCATGGTGCGAACGGAGAGACTCGAACTCTCACACCTTGCGGCGCCGGAACCTAAATCCGGTGCGTCTACCAATTCCGCCACGTTCGCACAGCCCTTTTCAAGCGCTAGACTTAAAAAGAGAAGCCATCCAGTTTAGCGCACCGCGGCTTGCTGCGGCAAGCCGGCCGCAAAAGGGTCATAATGCAAGGTTGAAGATCCCTGAACCGGTATGGTGTATGTGAATGAAACGCGACCTGCATCCCTTGCTTCTCGATAACGGCATCCGCGGCCTGGTGTTCGACCTTGACGGCACACTCATCGACAGCGCCACCGATATCATCGAAGCCATGCGGCGGATGTTCGCCGATACAGGCATCGGCGCCCTGCCCGATGGCTACTTCCCCGAGAACCTGCACGGCACCACCGAGGGCATCATCCGCTGGATCGCCGCAGAAATGGGGTGGCCGCTCCCCGACGACGTCGACGCCCTGGCCCGGCGCTACGTGCAGATCCAGCTCACCATGCCGCATCGGTCGCTGCGCCTGTACGAAGGCGTGGTGCCAGTCCTCGAGGCCTGCCGGGAAGCGGGCCTGGCCCTGGGCATCTGCACCAACAAGAGTCATGCGGGTGCGCTGGCGGCCACCGACCAGGTCGGCATTCAGGGCCTGTTCGACTTCATCACGGGCGCCGACAGCTGGGCCGAGGCCAAGCCCTCGCCCGTGCCGCTGCTCGAAACCATACGCATGCTGAAGCTCGAGCCGCATCAATGCCTCTATTTCGGCGACACCTCGGTCGACGCCGAATGCGCCCGCGCCGCCGACGTGCGCTTCGTGCTCTATGAGTCGGGCTATGGCGACCCGGCGCTGGCCGACCTGCCCCGCCACCATGCCTTTCGTCACTGGAACGACATGTGGTCGGCCTGCGCCAAGGCGCAGACTGAGGAACAGGCAGGATGAACACAGGGGCGCCGCAAAAAAATACGGCGCCCCGCCGGTTGGCCACCACTTTTCTGTAAAATTATTCGCTCGTTCGCTCACGCAGAATTGGCGCGGGTGTGCATCGCAACGATGCGCAACTGAATCGTGTTTTTCCGTATTGGCGGACGCCGTGTCGTCTACCACAGGAACACGAACATCATGAACCCCCGTCTCGACAGCCTGCACCCCTATCCGTTCGAGAAACTCCGCCGCCTGTTGGCGCCAGTCAGCCCGCCTCAGGGCCTGACCCCCATCGATCTTTCCATTGGTGAACCCCGCCACCCCACGCCCCCGTTCGTGGTCGAAGCCATGAAGGCCGCCATGGGCGGCCTTGCGTTCTATCCGCCCACCAAGGGCCCTGCGGAGCTGCGCTCGACCATGGCGAACTGGATTGCGCAACGCTACGGCATCGATGCGCCCGACGCCGATACGCAGGTGCTGCCCGTTCAGGGCTCACGCGAAGCACTGTTCGCATTCGCACAAGTGATCATCGACCCCACGCCGGGCGCCACCGTCATCTGCCCCAATCCGTTCTACCAGATCTATGAAGGCGCCGCGCTGCTGGCTGGCGCGCAGCCCTGGTACCTGAACGCCGATCCCCAACGCGGGCACGGCTATGACTGGGAGGCCATTCCCCAAGAAG
>JAEZGR010000121.1 GCA_023437255.1 Pseudomonadota bacterium
GACAAGCGTTTCGAGCAGATGTCCACGGGCACCCGCCGCAAGGTGTACCTGGCGGCGACTGCATTGGGCAATCCGGCGGTTGTGGTGGCCGACGGCCCGACGGATGGTCTCGATGCGCGCGCGCGTGGCGTGGTCGCCGAGTTGTTTCGCCACTGGGCACGAGACCGGGTGGTGTTGTTCGCCAGCCATGACGCGGCGATGGTCGAAGCCTGCGATGCGCAGCTTCTCAGCCTCCGGGAGACACAGTGAACAGCGAAATCGTTACGCGGGCGGATGAGGGCGCGGTCAGCTACCTCATGATCAACCGGCCTTCGGTGGGCAACACCTTGTCGCTTGAGGCGATCAGGCAACTCAGGGCACATCTCGTGGCGCTCGAGCAGGCTACTGCGATCAGCGTGATTGTGTTGCAGGGGGCGGGCAGCAAGGTCTTCTGCGCGGGGCACGATCTGCGCGAGATCGACGCCACCCAGGATCCGGAGTTCTTCAGCCTGCTTCTGAAAGAATGCTCAGAGATGATGCTAGGCATGCGCAGTCAGCCGCAGATCATCATTGCCGCGGTCGACGGGGTGGCTACCGCTGCAGGCTGCCAACTGGTTGCAGCCGCCGACCTGGCCGTGGCGACCCGCTCCTCGCGCTTTGCCACGCCAGGCGTGAATATTGGCTTCTGGTGCGTCACGCCCATGGTGGCGGTCAGCCGTGCCATTGCACCCAAACATGCCATGCAGCTGCTTGCCACGGGCGAGCTGCAGCCCGCCGAGTTTGCGCTGCGGGTGGGTCTGATCAATGAAATCGTTGAAGAAGACGCGCTCGAGGCCCGTGTGACGGCGCTTGCGCAGCAGATCGCCTCGAAGTCGTCGTACACCCTGGCGCTGGGCAAGCGGGCCTTCTACACGCAGCTGGAACTCGACGAGCGCAAGGCCTATGAGTACGTGAGCGAGGTGGGCGTGCGCAATCTGATGCACCCCGACGCACAGGAAGGTATTCGGGCCTTCGTGGAAAAACGCCCGCCGGTCTGGAAGGGGCGCTGACGCGAGTCAAGCGCAGATACGATCGCAAGGCCTGCAGGCCGGAAAATGACATGAGCGCTGGCCTGCGCCTTGGTTATGACGGCGTGGCGCCGCCGCGCACCAGCACAGAACGAAAAAGGCCCAGACATGAGTCTGGGCCTTTTGAATCTGGAGCGGGAAACGAGTCTCGAACTCGCGACCTCAACCTTGGCAAGGTTGCGCTCTACCAACTGAGCTATTCCCGCGTGAAGATTTGTATTCTATATCTATTTAAAAGCCGTTGTCAAGCATGTGTAATGATACCGGCGCTGCCGCGCGGTGAAGTAACATGTGAGTGTCGATGCAGCGCTTTCGGGCGCTTGTGCATCGAAGGCAACAGCGATACACCCCGGGGGCGGCCCTTGCTGCACATCACAGAACAAGATCTCACCTACTACAACACGCTGGGGCTCAAGTCCCGGGCGCGCGCATTTCTGCGCCTGCGCGACCTCAGCATGCTCGATGCACTGTCAGACACTGCCGCCAGGTATCCGAGCGTGGTGATTCTGGGTGGCGGAAGCAACGTGGTGCTCGCACCGCATATCGACGGTCTGGTCATTCATGTCGAAACCCGCGGTATCGAACTGGTCGACGACAACGCCGAGGCGCGCATTGTCGAGGTGCAGGCCGGAGAATCGTGGCACCATTTCGTTTCCACCTGCGTACAGAAGGGCTGGGCAGGGTTGGAGAACCTTGCTCTGATTCCCGGCACCGCCGGTGCGGCACCGATCCAGAACATCGGCGCGTACGGCGTTGAGCAGGACCAGTATTTTCACAGTCTGGTCGCCTGGGACATGCGCTATGGCCGACGGGTCGAGATGGGCCCGGGGGACTGCCTCTTTGCCTACCGCGACAGCTTTTTCAAGCGGGTCGATCCCGGCCGCTGGCTGATTCTGGCTGTACGCTACCGGCTGCCGCATGACTGGCACGCGCGCGCCGATTATCCCGATCTTGCACGTCATGCGGGTATCGCGCTGGCCGGTGCGGCAGTAACGCCGCAACATGTTTTTGATGCCGTGTGTGAAATTCGCCGGGCCAAGTTGCCGGATCCTGCCGAGCTGGCCAATGTGGGCAGCTTCTTCAAGAACCCGGTGGTCGATGTCGACTCTTTCGAGTCCTTGCGGGCCCTGCACCCGGGAATCGTGGCCTACCCGATCGATGACGGCACGCAATACAAGCTCGCGGCGGGCTGGCTTATCGAACGTTCGGGTTGGAAGGGGCGCCGCCTGGGACCCGTGGGCATGCATGAACGGCAGTCACTCGTGCTCGTGAACCATGGCGGTGCGACGGCGCGAGACATACAGGTGCTGGCCGATGTGGTGAGGGCAGAGGTGGCGACCCGCTTTGGGGTGCATCTTGAGCAGGAGCCGGTGGAACTGGGCGCCCCTGCATCTGAACAGGCCTGAGCCGCAGCGGCCCAGGCCCCTGGCGCTCAGCTTGCCAGGACGTCGTGCATGTCGAACAAGCCGAAATCTTTGCGCGCCAGATAACGGACCGCGCGCAGGCTGCCCTGTGCGTACGTGGCGCGGCTGCTCGAGCGGTGCGTGATTTCGATGCGTTCGCCGGTACCGCAGAAATACACGGTGTGGTCGCCGATGATATCGCCGCCGCGTACTACCGAGAAGCCGATGCGGCCGGTTTCACGCGCGCCGGTTTCGCCGTGGCGAGCCCAGTCGGCGATGTCGGACAGATTTTCGCCCCAGGCGTGGGCGACCGCTTCGCCCATGGCCAGCGCCGTTCCCGAGGGCGCGTCGACCTTGTTGCGATGGTGGGCCTCGAAGACCTCGACGTCGTAACCGCTATTGAGCAGACGGGCCGCCATTTCAAGCAGCTTGAGCGTGACGTTCACGCCGACGCTCATGTTCGGTGCGAACACGATGGCAGTTTTCTGGGCCGCGGCCTGGATGGCCTGCTTGCCGGCTTCATCGAAACCGGTGGTGCCGATCACGCATTTCACGCCGTGTTCGATGCAGGCCTGCAGATGCCGCAAGGTGGCCTCCGGGCGGGTGAAATCGATCAGGCAGTCGGCGTCGGCGAGTGCCGCCAGATTGTCGGTGATGGCGATGCCGGTGTGCACGCCGAGGAATGCGCCGGCGTCTTGGCCGATCGAGGGCGAATCGGGCCGGTTCAGGGCGACGGCCAGTGTGAGGTCTTCGCTGTTGAGCACGGCTTCGATGAGCATGCGGCCCATTCGGCCGTCGGCTCCCGCAATTGCGATACGCATTCGTTGGTGTCCTTAGCTGATGTTATCGAAGTGGTTCCGAAGTATTGCCCGTTGCGCTGGGCGAGACTTCGGTGGTGGGCTCGGTGCCTTTTGCAAGCGCGCCCGTGTCGGTCTTCTGGAATGGCTGCCTGTCGGGCTGTTGGTCACCTTCCCAGCGTACCAGATGGTCGCCTTCGAACCAGACGCTGAAGCGGCGCTGCTCGGCCGGGCCGTAGCCAGGCTTGTGATAATACGGGTAGTCCCAGCGATCGCTGCGGAAGATGTCCTGCAGTGTGGGCGTGCCCAGGAGGAAGCGTACCTGCTCGCGAGTCATTCCGGGCTCCAGGCGCGCGACCTGTTCGGCCGTGAGCCAGTTGCCCTGCTGAATGTTCGGACGATACGGGAAGCCCCACTCGGTGCCGCCGCAGGCCGATAGGGCCAGTACGGTCGCGCCGGCTGCGAGGCCAAGCCGAAACGTCTTGAAAAATGAGTTCGCAATTGTCAGCACGAAACGCCCCTGTTAGTCAGAACGAACAAAACCGTTATCATAAAGGGTAAACACAGAAACGCATGAGCGTTCGTCGCCGCCTGCTCGATACCAGCAGGCGTTCGGCCCCCAGCGGCTGTATTCCGCCAGAGATTCCCACGTATGACCGATCCCAACGACCTGAAGAACGCCGGCTTGAAGGCGACCTTTCCTCGCCTCAAGATTCTCGATATTTTTCGACGGGCAGATGAGCGCCACCAGACAGCCGAAGACGTCTATCGCACGCTCATCGCCGAAGATGTCGATATCGGGCTGGCGACCGTGTACCGGGTGCTCACGCAGTTCGAACAGGCCGGCATTCTCGTTCGCAGCCAGTTCGATGGCGCCAAGGCGGTATTCGAGCTGAACGATGGCGATCACCACGATCACCTCATCTGCACGCATTGCAACAAGGTTGTTGAGTTCAGCGACGAAGAAATCGAGGAGCGCCAGCACAGGGTGGCCGAAGACCACGGCTTCACGCTCGAAAGCCACACCATGATGCTGTACGGCGTGTGCCCCGAATGCGCCGCCAAAAAGGGTGCCCGACCCGGCGTCGCCGCCTGATCGGGCCAGACCACCGGCTGCGACTCAGCCGGTAAGCATTTCGCGCGCGTGCTGACGTGTGGTGTCGGTGATGGTCATACCGCCCAGCATGCGCGCCACTTCTTCAATACGATCGCGCTCATCAAGCGCACGTATGTCTGAAACCGTAGTCCCACCTGCCGATGACTTGCGCACTTCGAAGTGGTGCGCGCCGCGCGCGGCCACCTGCGGAAGATGGGTGACACACAGGACCTGATGGCGTTCGCCCAGTTGTTGCAGCAGACGCCCGACCACCTCGGCGACCGCACCGCCGATGCCTGTGTCGACCTCGTCGAAAATCAGAGTGGGTACCTGGGCCGCCTGGCTGGCAATGACCGAAAGCGCCAGCGACAGGCGGGCCAGTTCGCCGCCTGAAGCCACCTTGGCAAGTGGGCGTGGGGACGCACCCGCGTGCCCGGCCACCCGGAATTCGATGGTTTCCTTGCCGTGTGGGCCGGGGGCGCAGGGTTGCAGCACGATTTCAAAGCTGCCGCCCTGCATGGCCAGTTCCTGCATCGATGCGGTGACCTCGCGCCCCAGGCGCTGTGCCGCCTTGCTGCGTGCCTTGCCGAGACGGTCGGCCACGGCGTGGTATTCGGCTTCGGCGGCCTGTGCCCTGACCTGCAGGGCCTCGATGTCAGCGGCGGCGTGCGTGGCGGCCAGCTGTTCGTTCAGGCTGTCGAGCAGGGCAGGCAGCGCTTCAGGTTCGACATGGTATTTGCGTGCTGCATCGAACAGCTGCCCCACCCGCTGCTCAGCGTGGGCAAGCGCCTGGGGATCGAGTTCCAGGCGGTCGAGATAGCTGTTGAGGTCGGAGACCGCTTCGCCCGCGGAGATACGTGCGGATTCGAGGGCATCGAGCACGCTCTGCAGCTGGCTGTCGTGCCTGAGCACCTGCTGGATCTGCTGCGCCGCCGCGTTCAGGATCTGCAGGGCCGAGGCGGACTCGTCTTCCAGCAGTGCAAGCGTGCGGGTGGCGCCTTCGAGCAAGGCTTGCCCGTGAGCGAGGCGCGACTGCTCATTGCTGACCACTTCCCATTCGCCGGGTTTCGGTGCGAGTGCCGACAGTTCGTCGATCTGCCATTGCAGCCGCTCGCGCTCCTGTTCGATATCGTGGGCGTTACGCTGCGCGGCTTCGAGTGCCTGCAGGGCTTCGCGCCAATGGTGCCAGGCGGCGGCCGTGGCCTGCACCGTTTCGGCCAGGCCGGCATGCTGGTCGAGCAGCACCCGCTGATTGGCAGCAGTAAGCAGGCCTTGGTGCGCGTGCTGCCCATGAATATCGACCAAGTGCTCACCGAGTTCGCGCAGCATGCCCAGATTGGCCGGCACGCCGTTCACATAAGCCTTGCTGCGGCCCTGCGCGTCGATGATGCGCCGCAGGACCAGATCATCTTGCGGGTCGAGTTCTCGTTCGGCGAGCCAGCCGTGCAGCGAGGCGGGGGTGTCGAACACGGCAGTGATTTCGGCACGGTCGGCCCCCGCGCGCAGCAGGCCCGTGTCGCCGCGGGCACCCAGCACGAGCGACAGCGCATCGATGAGTATGGATTTGCCGGCGCCCGTTTCGCCGGAAAAGACGGTGAAGCCGGGAGAAAAATTGATCTCGGCTTCGTCGACGATCACAAAGTCACGGACGTGCAACAGGCGCAGCATGATTCCTCATTCGGATTCGGGGGAGGGTTGCGGCATGTGGTTCCAGTACAGCTTGCGACGCAGTGTCGAGAAATAGCTGTAGCCGGTGGGATGAATGAAGCGAACGTTATGGTTGGCACGGCGCACCTCGATGCGGTCGCCCGGTTGGCATTCCGACCAGGTCTGCATGTCGAAGTGCACGCTTGCGCCCGTTTCGACGCGGCCCAGCGCCGTGATCGTGAGGCCGATGGTGCCGGTATCGGGCAGCACGATGGGGCGGTGCGACAGGGTCTGGTGTGCAACGTGCACCAGCAGCAGTGCGCGGATGCTGGGGTGCACGATCGGGCCATTCACTGCCAGTGAATAGGCGGTTGAACCCGTGGGCGTGGCGATGATCAGGCCGTCGGCACGCTGGCTGTACATGAAGATGTCGTCGCGCTCCACGCGGGCCTCGATCATGCCGCCGCGGCCGGCGCGGCTGAGCACGACGTCGTTCAGCGCCAGGCCTGAATACATGACCTGACCGTCGCGGATTACCCGGCCTTCAAGCAACACCCGTTCTTCGGCTTCGTATTGGCCGTTCAGAATGCGCGAAACCGCCTCGAGCGCAATGTGCAGTGGAATGTCGGTGATGAAACCCAGGCGCCCGTGGTTGATGCCCACCATGGGCACGTTATAGAGTGCCAGCTGGCGGGCAGCACCGAGCATGGTGCCGTCGCCGCCCATGATGATGGCCAGGTCGGCCTGTGCGCCGATGGTGGTGTAATCGGCTACGATGAATTCGGTGACCCCGGTGTTGCGGGCCGTTTCGGATTCGATGAGCACCTTGCCGCCCGCAGCCTGTATCGAGTTGGCCAGATCGCGCAGTGGCGCGTCGAGGCCGCTGTCCTGGTACCGGCCAATGAGAGCAATGGTGTTGAAATGCATGGCTTAAAGGGCGAATCCGTTTAATGGAATAATAGAGCCGATTATAGGGTCGCGCTTGGCGTCAATGCAGGGATATGGGATATATGGATGATCGAGCAAAAGCACTGCTGAAAGTGCTGATCGAGCGCTACATTGCCGACGGTCAGCCGGTGGGGTCGCGCACGCTTTCCAAAATGTTCGACCTGTCGCCGGCCACGATCCGCAATGTCATGGCGGACCTCGAGGATTCCGGCCTGATTCACAGCCCGCATACCTCGTCGGGCCGGGTGCCCACGCCCAAAGGTTATCGCCTGTTTGTCGACCGCTTGCTGGCCGTGCAGACCGTGCAGGTGTCGCCCGATGCCTGGTTCAAGCACAAGCTGCCCGCGGCCGATCCGGCGCGCGCGGTCACGGCTGCGGCGTCGTTGTTGTCGAACATGTCGCAGTTTGCAGGCGTGGTCATGGCCCCCAAGCGGTCGCAGATCTTCCGGCAGATCGAGTTCATCCGGCTTTCCGAGCGGCGCGTGCTGCTCATCATTGTCACGCCCGAAGGCGATGTGCAGAACCGCATTCTGTCGGTCAAGCGCGATTACCTCGAGCAGGAGCTCATCGAGGCCAGCAACTTCTTCAACCAGCACTTCTCGGGCAAGTCGTTCGAGCAGGTGCGCGAGACCCTCAAGAATGAGCTGTCGTCGCTGCAGGCAGACATTTCGCGTCTGATGCAGCTGGCGGTCGAGGCCGGCACGGCAGATCCCGACCTCGACGATGCCGTGGTGATCGCCGGTGAAAGCAAGCTGCTCGACGTGTCCGAGATCGCCTCTGACATGGACCGCCTGCGCCGCATGTTTCTGCTCTTCGAGAAAAAGACCGACCTGCTGCAGCTGCTCGACGTGTCGAGCCGCGCGCAGGGCGTGCAAATCTATATCGGCGGCGATTCCGAACTGGTGCCCATGGACGACGTGTCGGTGATCACCGCACCTTACGGTGTCGACGGCAAGGTGGTGGGCACGCTCGGGGTCATCGGGCCTTCGCGCATGGCCTATGAACGCGTCATTCCCATTGTGGATATCACGGCGCGCCTGTTGTCGAATGCCCTGAGCCACAACGAAGCATGAGTCTCCTTCCTTCCCGTTTTTTTGCCGAGCCCGCCGATCCGCATGCGCTGGTCACCGAGCCGCCGCCCCGGGGCGACAGCCTTCCTGGTGTGTTGTTTGTGAATCTGGGCACGCCCGACGAGCCCGAACCGGCCGCCATCCGCCGCTATCTGGCCGAGTTCCTTTCCGACCCGCGCGTCATCGAGATCCCGCAGCCCATCTGGCAGGTGATCCTGCGCCTGTTCATACTTCCGCGCCGGCCGCGTGCGCTCACGCCGCGCTATCGCGACATCTGGTGGAAGGACGGTTCGCCCCTGCTGGTGGCCAGCCGTCAGCAGGCCGAGGGGGTGCAGGAAGAGCTTGCGCGCCGCGGCGTCCGGGTTCACGCCGAGCTGGGCATGCGTTACGGTAATCCTTCCATTGCCTCGGCCATGGACGCCCTGCGCGATGCGGGTTGCGAGCGCATTCTGATGGTGCCGCTGTACCCCCAGTACGCGGCCAGCACCACGGCCACGGCCGTCGATAAGGTGCACGAGTACGCCCGGCGGCGCCGCAATCAGCCTGAAATGCGCTTCATCAAGCGATTCCCCGCCGATCCGGGCTATATCGGGGCGCTGGCCGAATCGATTCGTGCCCATTGGCAGGAACACGGCAAGCCGGAGCGGCTGCTGCTCAGCTTTCACGGCATTCCGCGCGTCACGGTCGAGCAGGGCGACCCCTATCACCGTGACTGCATGGAAACGGTGATCGCCCTGAAACAGGCACTGGGCGACGACGCAGGCCTCGTGCACCATGCCTTCCAGAGCCGCTTTGGCGCGCAGGAATGGCTGCAGCCCTACACGGAACCCACGCTGCGTGAATGGGCGCGTTCGGGCGTGCGACGTGTCGATGCGATATGCCCGGGTTTTCTGGCCGACTGCCTCGAAACACTTGAAGAGATCCAGGTGGAATGCCGCGACGCCTTTCTTGAAGAGGGCGGCGAGGTCTTTCGCTACATCCCCTGTCTGAATGGCAGCCCGACCTGGGTGCGCGCGCTGGCCGACATCGTGCAGCGGAATCTCTGACTGCACGAAATCCGGGGCCCGGCTCTTGAAACCCTGGCCGCCGCCCCCATTGTTCCTGGATTGCATACTTCAGCGATTGGAGAACCTTTATGTCTGCACCCCAGGAACCTGTTGATCCCAAGCAGGGAAACCAGAACCCGGACACTTCCGAACAACTCGAGGTCAATGAGGCGCCGGGCGCCGAGTCCGAGGCCGACGAAGGCCTCGTCCAGTTCGGTGCGCCCGCAGAGGATCTCGAAGCGAAGCTATCCGAGGCGCAACAAGAGGTCGCCCGCTATCACGAGGAGCTGCTGCGCGCCCGCGCCGAAGTCGAGAACGTGCGCCGTCGCGCGCAGGAAGACGTCGCCAAGGCACGCAAGTTCGGCACTGAATCCTTTGCAGAAAGCCTGATTCCCGTGCGCGACAGCCTCGAAGCCGCGCTGGCACTCACCGACCAGACGGCCGAGGCCTGGAAGGAAGGCGTCGAGGCCACGCTGCGTCAGTTGAATGGCGCGTTCGAGCGCAATCAGATGAAGGAAGTGGCCCCCGCGCCGGGTGAGAAGTTCGACCCGCATTTCCATCAGGCCATTTCCAACGTGCCCTCCGAGCTGCCCTCCGGCACCGTCGTGCAGGTCCTGCAGAAGGGCTACACGCTTGCCGATCGCGTGCTGCGGCCCGCACTTGTCATGGTTTCTGCCGGGCAGGCTTGAAAACCGCGTGTGCGGCCCCAGATAGCAAGCATCCAGATCATTAACGAATAATCTTTTCGCAGGACACCAACCATGGGAAAAATCATTGGTATTGACCTTGGCACGACCAACAGCTGCGTTTCCGTCATGGAAGGCAGCAGTGTCAAGATCATCGAGAACGCAGAAGGCACGCGCACCACGCCCTCGATCGTCGCCTATCTGAGCGACGGCGAAGTGCTGGTCGGCGCGCCGGCCAAGCGTCAGGCGGTCACCAACCCGCAGAACACGCTGTTTGCCGTCAAGCGCCTGAGCGGCCGCAAGTTCGAAGAGAAGGCTGTGCAGAAGGACATCGAGCTGATGCCCTACAAGATCGTCAAGGCCGACAACGGCGACGCCTGGGTCGAGGCGCAAGGCAAGAAGCTGGCGCCACCGCAGGTGTCGGCTGACGTGCTGCG
>JAEZGR010000125.1 GCA_023437255.1 Pseudomonadota bacterium
CACTCGGCCTTGATGCCGGCCGGCAGCTGGTGCACGATGTCGTGCGAGTAACCAAGTTGCAGCTTCAGCGCGTCGCCCTGGACCTGGGCGCGGAAACCCACGCCAACGAGGTTCAGGCGGCGCTCGAAGCCCTTGCTCACGCCGGTGACCATGTTGTTCACGAGTGAACGCAGGGTGCCGGACATGGCCTTGGCCTGGCGCGAGTCATTCGCGACGGCGAAAGTAAGCTGATTGTCTTCCTGGCGGATCTGCACGTCGCCGGTGAGTTCCTGCGTGAGGGTGCCCAGCGGGCCCTTCACGACAATCTGACCTGCGCTGATCGTGGCTTCGACGCCCTTGGGCAGCTCGACGGGGTACTTAGCTATACGTGACATATTGATGACTCCTTATGCCACGTAGCACAGCACTTCGCCGCCGACGCCAGTGGCGCGGGCCTTGCGATCGGTCATGACGCCACGCGGGGTGGAAACGATGGCCACGCCCAGGCCGTTCATGACTTGCGGAATGGTCTTCGCACCCTTGTAGACACGCAGACCGGGACGCGAGACGCGGTCGATGCGCTCGATGACCGGACGACCGGCGTAGTACTTGAGTGTGATCTCGAGTTCAGGCTTGGCTTGCGAGCCATTGACCTTGAAGTCTTCGATGTAGCCTTCATCCTTCAGCACAGCGGCAATGGCCGCCTTCAGCTTCGAGGAGGGCATGGTGACCGACGTCTTGTTGACCTGCTGCGCGTTGCGCACACGGGTCAACATGTCGGCGATGGGATCGCTCATGCTCATGTTTGGTTCTCCTACCAGCTGGCCTTGGTCATGCCCGGAACTTCGCCGCGCATTGCCATTTCACGCAATTTGTGGCGAGTAAGACCGAACTTGCTGAAAACACCGCGCGGACGGCCGGTAACGATGCAACGGTTGCGCTGACGGGTCGGGCTGGAGTTGCGCGGCAGCTGCTGCAGTGCCAGGCGAGCCTGATAACGCTCTTCGTCGGACTTCGACTGATCGTCGATGATCGCCTTGAGGGTCGCACGCTTGGCAGCGTATTTTTCGACCAGCTTGGCGCGCTTGATATCGCGATTGATGAGGGAAAGTTTTGCCACGTCATCGCCCCTTAGTTGCGGAACGGGAAACGGAAGGCGGACAGCAGTGCCTTGGCTTCCTCGTCGGTCTTCGCGCTGGTGGTGATGCTGATGTTCATACCACGGACAGCGTCGATCTTGTCGTATTCGATTTCGGGGAAAATGATCTGTTCCTTCACCCCGATGTTGTAGTTGCCACGGCCATCAAACGCACGGCCCGCCACGCCACGGAAGTCGCGAACGCGCGGCAGCGCGACAGCGATCAGGCGATCGAGGAACTCGTACATGCGGCGGCCACGCAGGGTCACCATGCAACCGATCGGGTAGTCTTCGCGGATCTTGAAACCGGCGATAGCCTTGCGGGTCTTGGTGATGACCGGCTTCTGGCCTGCGATCTTGGTGAGATCGCCCACAGCGTTTTCGATGACCTTACGGTCGGCCACCGCTTCAGACACACCCATGTTCAGGGTGATCTTGGTGATGCGGGGCACTTCCATCACGCTCTTGTAGCCGAACTTGGCCTGCAGGTCGGCAACGACCTTGCTGTTGTAGAACTCTTGTAAACGAGCCATTTGTGTATCGCCCCTTACGCCTTCGCGCCAACGACAGCGCCGTTGGAGCGGAAAATACGGACCTTCTTGCCGTCGACAACCTGCACGCCGACACGGTCACCCTTGCCGGTTTCGGGGTTGTAGAGCGCCACATTGGAAATGTGGATGGGCATGGTCTTGTCGATGATGCCGCCGGGAGTGCCCGCCATGGGGTTGCCCTTGACATGCTTCTTGACGACATTGATGCCTTCGACCAGCACGTGGTCGGCGTCAACGCGGCTGAGCACGGTGCCACGACGCTTTTTGTCGCGGCCGGTCAGCACGATGACTTCGTCGCCTTTACGGATTTTTTGCATGATGCGCTCCTTACAGCACTTCGGGAGCCAGCGACACGATCTTCATGAACTTCTCGGTACGCAGTTCGCGCGTGACCGGTCCGAAGATACGAGTGCCGATGGGTTCCAGCTTGGCGTTGAGGAGAACGGCGGCATTGCCACCGAACTTGATCAGCGAACCGTCTTTACGGCGAACGCCCTTAGCGGTACGCACCACTACTGCGTTGTAGATTTCGCCTTTTTTGACGCGTCCGCGGGGAGCCGCTTCCTTGACACTCACCTTGATGATGTCACCGATGGCGGCATAACGGCGCTTCGAGCCGCCCAGCACCTTGATGCACATGAGCGACCGTGCACCGGTGTTGTCGGCCACGTCGAGCGTGGTCTGCATTTGGATCATGATTTTTCCTGTTCCAACTTAGTCGCGATGCGCCACCACCATTGATGACGCCACGCAGCCAGTCTTGGCCCCGTCAGTTTGCCTGCCGAGCCCAAAAGCCCGGCCCGGCAAAGCCTGGGTTGAAATCTTGCCTGAACGACCCTTTGTGAAGGGCCGCTTTGCAAATTACTACGCGCCTGGGCGTGTGTTTAAACGCGGCCCTTACGCGCTTGCCATAAACGCAAGTTTCGGCAAGACGACAATAATAACTCGCGCAAACACTTATGGCAAGGTTTGTTTGGCCGCATTTGTCAATTGTCAACAAATGAGCCGTCGCTCTCGTGCGATTCGTAGGTGAAGTCTTCGCCCTCGGGCAGCAACACCCCGTATTCCCGCAGCAATGCGGCGGTGGGCGCGTTGGGCACGTCGTGCGCATAGACCTTGACCCCTTGCCCGATGGCTGCTTCGGTAATGGCCGCGATCAACTGCGTGGCGCCCGGGCTTTCGAGCAGACCGGAGATGAGATCACCCCCCAGCTTGATATAGCGGATGGACACCTTGTGCAAGCGCAGCAGTGCCGCCGGCTGCTCGGCGAGGCGACGCACCCCCACGCCCACTCCCGATTTCGCGGCTAGCGCGCAGAAGGCGTCGAGCTCGTCAGGGTAAGCCACGAAACCATGCGCGTCGATCTCAAGCACGAGCCGCTGCAGCTGTTCGGGCGTTGCCTCGGTCGTCGACAGGATACGCTCAAGCTCGGGCAGGAAATCGGACTGCAGCAGCGAGGCGAGCGAAATGCGCAGAGCCAGCGTACCTGTGTTTTCGCGTACCCACGTCAGGCCCAGTTCAACGGCACGCAGATCGCAGACGCCAGACAGGCCCAGCCGCAC
>JAEZGR010000143.1 GCA_023437255.1 Pseudomonadota bacterium
TCGCTACGGTAACCGCAAGGCGGCAGCGTAAGCACATCAGCAATATCAGGGGCGGGCCATTTCAGGGCCCGCCCTTTCCCTTTGTGCCTCACGCAAACCTGCGTGCGCCCACCACACAGGCCACGGCCGCCAGCGTCACCACCAGCATCGCCAGGCTCAACTGCTCGTTCAACAACGCGGCCGCCAGGCCCAGGGCAATGAAAGGCTGCAGCAGCTGCAGCTGGCTCACGGCGGCAATACCCCCCAGCGCCAGGCCCCGGTACCAGAACATGAAGCCGATCAGCATGCTGAAGAGGGAGACGTAGGCCAGGCCCAGCCACGCGGGCATCGTCACATGCGCGTAGCCGGACGGTGCGCACCACAGGGCAAGCGGCAGCATGACCGGCAGCGACACCACCAACGCCCAGCAGATCACCTGCCAGCCGCCGAGACGACGCGAAAGCCTCGCGCCTTCGGCATAACCCAATCCGCAGACCACAATCGCCGCCAGCATGAGCAGATCACCGCGCAGCGAGGCCTGAAGCTCGCCCCCGGCCGCCCAGCCCGCCACGAAGGCACTGCCCAGCAGCGAGAACACCCAGAAGGCGGGACGGGGCCGCTCACCCGCACGCAGCACGGCAAAGGCGGCGGTACACAGCGGAAGCAGGCCGACAAACACGATGGAACGGGCGGCGGTGACATACTGCAAGGCCAGTGCGGTGAATAGCGGGAAACCCACGACCACGCCCAGCGCAGCCACCGCCAGCGGCAACACATCGCCTCGAGCCGGACGCCGCTGACGCAACAGAACGAGCAGCGCGAGCCCGAGCAGGCCCGCAATGCTGGCGCGTGCGCAGGTCAGAAAAACGGGATCGAAATCGGCGACTGCGACCCGCGTCGCGGGCAGCGACCCGGCAAACATGCTCATGCCGATGAAACCACTGATCCAGCCGCTGGTTGCCTTGTTCATTCGATATCCCCTTGTAGGGTACTGATTAAAGCACCCGCCAGGAAACACAGACCACGAACAGTCCAATACAATCAGAACGAACTGTTATGCATTGCATACCCATACAAAGGCAGCAAGAATGGCCCAGAGTGGCAGCCGCATCGACGCGGTCATGGAGGAAGTCCGTACACGCATCACCGCCCGCATCTACACGCCCGGTACGCGGCTCCCGTCGCTGCGGGCGCAGGCCAAGGCCATGCGTCTTTCCGTTTCCACGGTGCTCGAAGCCTACGAAAGGCTGGCGGCGGAAGGGCTGATCACGGCCCGCCGCGGCTCCGGCTTCTATGTGAGCGGCCCGGTCGCACCGCTGACGCTCACCGAGATCGGTCCCAAGCTCGATCGCGAGGTCGACCCGCTGTGGGTGTCGCGGCAGTCGCTCGAAACTGACGAGCAGGTGCTGAAGCCGGGCTGTGGCTGGCTTCCGCCCTCATGGATGTATCAGGCGGGCATGCGGCGGGCGTTACGCAGTCTGGCCCGGGCAGACATGGTAGCCCTGGCGGAGTACTCGCCGCCCCTGGGCCATGCCGGCCTGCGCGCCTTCCTGTCGCGGCGACTGGCCGGGGTGGGCATCGAGGCGCCCGCAGATCAGATCATGCTCACCGATTCGGGCACACAGGCGATCGACCTGATCTGCCGCTTTCTGCTGGAACCCGGCGATGCGGTGCTGGTCGATGACCCCTGCTACTTCAATTTCCATGCCTTGCTGAAGGCACATCGTGTGCGGGTGGTGGGCGTGCCCTACACTCCGACCGGCCCCGATCTCGACGCCTTCGCCGCGGCGCTGCACGAACATGCGCCCAGGCTCTACATCACGAATTCCGGTCTGCACAACCCGACCGGCGCCGTTCTGTCTCCAGTGGTCGCGCACCGGCTGCTGAAGCTGGCCGACGACACAGGGCTCGTCATTGTCGAAGACGATATCTTCGCCGACTTTGAGATCCGTACCGCGCCACGCCTGGCCGCGTTCGACGGCTTCTCGCGGGTCATCCACATCGGCAGCTTTTCCAAAACGGTGTCTGCGGCCCTGCGATGCGGCTACATCGCGGCGCGGGCGGACTGGCTCGACGGCCTGGCAGACCTGAAGATCGCCACCGCGTTTGGCGGCGGCCGGCTGGCAGCCGAAGCCATGCTTTTGGCCCTGACCGACAGCGGCTATCGCAAACACATCGAATTGCTGCGTCAGCGACTGGCCAAAGAAATGGCGCGCACCGTTGCACGCCTTGAAGCGCTGGGCATCACGCCCTGGCACGCGCCGGAGGCCGGAATGTTCCTGTGGTGCAGGCTCCCGGCGGGACACGATGCCGCCATCATTGCCAGAGACTGCCTCAAGGAAGGCGTCGTTCTGGCACCGGGCAATGCCTTCAGCCAATCGTTGCGCGCGGGTGACTACCTGCGCTTCAACGTGGCGCAATCATCGGACGAGAAAATATTCAAGGAATTGGGGCGGGCGCTGAGCCGCCCGCCCGCTTCCTGAGTCTGCAGGCAGGCCGGATCAGGCCGGCTCTGCCGCGTCTTCGTTCTTCTTGCCCAGGCCCAGGTAGCTCTCGATCACCCGCGGATTGCCCGCGAGCTCCTTGGCCTTGCCTTCGAGCACCACTTCGCCGGTTTCGAGCACATAACCGTAGTCGGCCACCTGCTGTGCCGCCCTGGCGTTCTGTTCAACCTGCAGGATCGCCACGCCGGTGCTGCGCAGACGCCCGATGATGTGGAAGATCTCGCGTGCAACGCGCGGTGCCAGACCGAGGCTGGGTTCGTCGAGCATCAGCAGTTGTGGCGGCGCCTTGAGCGCACGACCCACCGCCAGCATCTGCCGCTCGCCACCCGAGAGCGTGCCGGCCTGCTGGTAGCTGCGCTCGCGCAGGCGCGGGAAGAGCTCGTAGACCTCTTCGATGGTTTCCTTCCAGCCGTGCTTGCCGGCGCGATAAAGCCGGAAGCCGCCCAACAGCAGGTTGTCTTCCACCGACATGCTGCCGAACAGTTCGCGGCGTTCGGGCACCAGAGACATGCCGTTGGAAACGCGCCGTTCGACCTGCCAGCTGCCGATCTCGGCGCCCAGGTACTCGACCGAACCCGTGCTGCTGCCCGAGGCGGGCAGCGAACCCATGATGGCGTTCAGCAGCGTTGACTTGCCGGCGCCGTTGGCGC
>JAEZGR010000188.1 GCA_023437255.1 Pseudomonadota bacterium
GGTGTAGCCGCGAAACGTGCCCCTGTGCCCCTTCGGGGCGAGCGTAGATTTCCGCCACCCAGTGGCTGCGCTGCGTCAGCCCGGAAAGCAAGATGCGCCTGTCAACAATGTGATAGCGCGAATACACGCCGTTTTCACGGACCAGGCGACGCATCACGGCGTCGGGCTTCAAAGAGCTGATAAAAGGTTGCACGGTAAAACGCTGACCGTTCACCTTGAAACGCCATGACTTCTGCCAATGCATATCAGCAAAGGCAATGGCGGGTAGCAGGGCCAGTACCACCACGGCCAGACTGGCGAAAGATAATTGCGGTCGATTGGCAATGGTCTTGAGTGTTTGCATGTCACGGACTCCGAATGGATTGCAAGTACTCGCGGGGCACCAGACCCGCCCAGGGGAAAAGCCAGTCGAACGATGGATCCGGCCGGGCCCAGGCATCGTCGACCCCTGAGGCCCTGTCGGCCACTTCCTGACCCACTGCGCGTGAAGCTGCCTGTGCCCGACCCCAGGCGAGCATTGACGCCCCCGCGCGCCATTGCGTGTCCGCGTCAGAAGAGGCATGGCCCGCATCGTGAAGAATGGCGGTTTTGCGCATCAACCCTTCATACGGAAGATCGAATTGCGCCAAGCCAAGGGGCCCCGACGCGGGCTGCGGCGAGCGCGGGTGCGAGAGAAAGTTCAGTGAAACGCTTGCGGTCACCGGACCCCGGTCGGCCAGCCCCCACTCCTCGCGCAATCCCTCCAGGATCGAGTGTTGACCACCTGGCTGCGCTTCACTGCGAAGGGGCGTGTGGCGACCCATTTCAAGCTGCAGTTCTGAGGCCGCCTCGATTACCGGGTCACCACGGCGATCGGACCATCGATGAGATTCGCCGGTAAAGAACCGCTCGACCTGGCTGACCGTCACCGAAGGTCGCGGGCCCTGATCCAGCCCGGACCGTGTCGCCAGGAACGCCGCATGTCGACTGGCGTGCACCGTAGAGAGCGCAATATCCTGATACTGCGCGAGCCAGTGAATTGCCACCCACAACACGCCAAGGCCGAAGGTGGCGACAAGCGCTTCAACAAGCGCCTGCCCCCCTTGTGGGCACATAGCTGGCGGCGGCCGGCGGGTCATTGTTCTCTCCCGAAACCCAGCAATCGCGGTGTGTGCAGGCGAGCTTGCCAATAGGGGTAAAAGGTATTGGGCCGCTCGAGAAGGCCATCGCCGCGCGGTTCAGGACGACGAAAATAGGCCTCCGCCGCCGAGTGCGAGGTGTAGGTCAAGCCGCCCTTCCCAACCTGACGAAGTTGCACCCGGAAGAGAGTGGTGGGCGTATTGCCCGGCGACGTCAACCCTTGGTAGGACGGCAGGCCACCGCCGCTCCACTGGGGCCTGGCGGCATATGCCCAGGAGTTTGCGAGCGCGTTGGAGCCTCCTCCGGTCAGGTCCCATTTTGTGGCTTCACGCACCCAGCGCCAGAAGTCCTGATCCGCGAAGTTCTCTGGCGACTCCTCGACATAGGGCTCGTCGAGCAACGCAGAGGTCTGGGGCGGGACCCAACCCCAACCCATGGGGTACTCCCTGAAATAGCAACCTATCCAGCGGTTGGATCGAACGGCGTGATAGGACTGAGTATCGATTGCCTGCCATACCCCGTGCTCGTCTAGCGCGGTGCGACCCCGGCGCCGCAACTCATGACGCCACGTCGGACAACGGGCATCGACCGGAAACCGGCTGCGCGCGGTGTGATCGCGTACGTCGAGAAAGCCATACAAATCCGCGGCCTCATGGATCATCGGCCTGAGACGAGGGTTTGATGCGTAAGCGCTCAGAAAGGACGGTGAAGCGTCATCGACGATGAGCTCGAAAGCGTGCCCGTCGCCATAGTTGGCCGCCACGATCTCATGCATGGCGTTATTGCGCGCAGTGAACAGGTTCTGGGCAACACGCAGCGCTGCGGAAGCGAGCACCGAGCGGGCCAGCCGATCGTGTTCGGCGTACGCCGAGCTCATGGGGCCGTGCACGTCGGCCCGATACTCGAGACCCACCGCTTGCGCGGCTGCCAGATACGCGGTCGCATGCTCAGCACCGAAATGCAGGCCGACCACAGGAGCAGGCGGATTCGCGGCCATTACCCGCCCGGCTTCTGTGCCCGCAAACAAGGCCCATGAGCCGAGCGTGACCAGATGCGCCATGGCCACCTGATGGGCGATTTGTGTGCGGTTGATGTAGGCCAGCATGTTCAGCGAGCGCGCCTGAACCAACGCTCCGCTGTATGCAGCGGCGTCGAGCACGTGATCCTGACGCGCTTTCTCGGCTACAACGGTGCCCGTATGAAAGTAGCGCACCCATGCCAGCGTCAAGGCTGCGGCGAGCAACATGCCCAGCACAAGGACCTGCCCGCCCTGCTTCGCACATTGTTCGGGCAAGCTCATTGGCCAGCGCCGGCATTGCCGGTGAACGACTTCAGTGTGCGCGCTGCCGTTTGCCCGGCCGCCGCCTCGGCCGCCGACTGGGCCATGCGGGACTGTTCTGACCCGTCTTCGCCCGCCAGCTCACGCGCCATGGCTGCAGTTTGTGATCGCACCACTTGCCCGAACAGTTAATA
>JAEZGR010000220.1 GCA_023437255.1 Pseudomonadota bacterium
TCATGGGGCCGGTAAAACCCATGGCCTGAGCCGTTTCGGGCGAGACCACACCCACATCGACCAGACGCTGCTTCCAGATGCGGTTATCGGTGAGCAGGGTTTCGTACTCGTCGACACAGGCGGGGAAGCGATTGGTGAAGTCTTCGATGAAGTCGAGCAGCGAGCCCGAGCGCGCCTCGTTCATGGCGCGAAGTTCTTTCTCGCTGCGGTACTTGCTGTTGCCGGCGTACTGCGCCATGGTGTCGGGCAGGTCGCGGTACACACCGCCCGGGCGATAGTAGGCCGCGTGCATGCGCGCGCCCGACACCGCCTCGTACATGTCCATGAGGTCTTCACGTTCGCGGAAGGCATACAGCAACACGGCCATGGCACCCACGTCGAGCGCGTGGGAACCGAGCGACATCAGGTGGTTCAGGATGCGCGTGATCTCATCGAACATCACCCGGATATATTGGGCGCGCAGCGGGACCTCGATACCCAGCAGCTTCTCGACGGCCATGACATAGGCGTGCTCATTGCACATCATCGACACGTAGTCGAGACGATCCATGTAGGGCAACGCCTGCAGATAGGTGCGATGTTCGGCCAGCTTCTCGGTGGCGCGGTGCAGCAGCCCGATATGTGGGTCGGCACGCTGGATCACTTCACCGTCGAGTTCGAGCACCAGACGCAGAACGCCGTGGGCCGCCGGGTGCTGGGGACCAAAGTTCAGGGTGTAATTCTTGATTTCAGCCATGCTTAACGCTCTATTCCGTAACCTTCTTCACGCACGACGCGCGGGGTGATCTCGCGAGGCTCGATGGAGACTGGCTGGTACACAACCCGCTTCTGCTCGGGGTCGTAGCGCATCTCGACGTGGCCGGAAATGGGGAAATCCTTGCGGAACGGGTGACCGATGAAGCCGTAATCGGTGAGAATGCGACGCAGGTCGGGGTGGCCCTCGAACACGATGCCGAACAAATCGAAGGCTTCGCGCTCGAACCAGTTGACGGCAGGCCAGACGTCGACCAGCGTGGCAATGATGGGGAATTCGTCGTTTTCGAGATACGTACGCACCCGCAGGCGCCAGTTATGCGTGACGGACAGCAGGTGCAGCACCACCGCAAAGCGTTGCGGGTGAGGGTTGTTCTCAGGCGCAAGCGTGGGGGCACCCCAGGCGGAATAGTCGACACCACAGAGATCGATGGCGATCTGGAAATCGAGGCTTTCGGTGTCGCGCAGGGCCTTACAGGTGTCGAGCCATTGCTTGGGCGGAACGACGAGCGTGAGCTGGCCGTGTTCCTGCTTCAGCGTGACGGACTCGCCCAATGCCGCATGCAGGTTCTGTTCTAGCGTTTCGAGCCGGTTCATATTACGAGCGATTCAACGTGGTTGGGGCTGGTGCCTGAAGGCGGCTCAGCGCGCGATGGTGTTGGTGAGGCGGATCTTGTTCTGCAACTGCAGCAGACCGTAGATGAGAGCCTCGGCCGTTGGGGGACAGCCCGGCACGTAGATATCGACCGGCACAATGCGGTCGCAGCCGCGCACCACGGAGTAAGAGTAGTGGTAATAGCCACCGCCGTTCGCACAGGAGCCCATGGAGACAACCCAGCGCGGCTCCGCCATCTGGTCGTAGACCTTGCGCAGAGCGGGAGCCATTTTATTGCACAGCGTGCCGGCCACGATCATGACGTCGGACTGGCGCGGGCTGGGGCGGAAGATGATGCCGAACTGGTCCATGTCGTAGCGGGCCGCGCCGGCCTGCATCATTTCCACCGCGCAACAGGCGAGCCCGAATGTCATGGGCCACAGCGAGCCTGTTTTCGCCCAGTTCAGAAACTTGTCTGCGCTGGTGGTGATGAACCCTTCTTTCATAATGCCGTCGAGAGCCATAATTCTGCCTATTCAGTGCCGCAATGCCGGAATGGCGGCCGAGCCGCCGTACAGGGCCGGGAATGGATCATTCCCAATCGAGTGCACCCTTCTTCCATTCGTAGATGAAGCCGACCGTAAGAATGCCGAGGAAGACCATGACGGTCCAGAAGCCAACCATGCCGACGGTGCCGTTTGCCATTGCCCAGGGGAACAAGAAGGCGATTTCGAGGTCGAACATGATGAACAGGATGGCGACCAGGTAGTAGCGCACGTCGAATTTCATGCGCGTGTCGCCGAAGGCCTCGAAACCGCACTCATACGGAGACAGTTTTTCGTCGTACGGGCGGTGCGGCCCGAGCAGCCGCCCTACAGTCAAGAGCGCAAAACCGATGATGGTTGCGATGATGATAAAGAGTAGGACGGGGAAGTATTCTTGCATGCCCATGCCGCGCATCCGTGGTTAGAGTTAAACCCTTGGATTGTAGCATTTTGAAGAAGGTCCTTCCCGCCCCTCAGGACTCGTGTTACCCAAAACCGGCCATTGCCCCAGGAGGCTGCACGCTAACTCCCGGCGGAACGTGCCGTGAGTACAACAGGCCCCATGTGCCCAGTAAAAATCGCCGCAGACGCTCAATGCCCATCTCAAGCCGCCACGCGCACCCACACTGAGTGTCATACACTTTGCGGGCGATATGAGCGCGCATGAAAAAGCCACCCCGAAGGGTGGCTTTTGACTCTTCTGCAGCCGCGTTGCCGCGGCTGCCCGATTGCATAGGCGAGCTATGCGAATCGATTAGAAGCGGTGACGCAGACCCACGCCGGCGTAGGTGGACTTCACGCCTTCGATGAAGTTGACATCCTTGGCATACGAACCGAAAACGTACATGTTGGTACGCTTGGACAGGTTGTACGTGTAGCCCAGGCTGTAGATGTTCATCTTGTCGAGGTCAGCACCCGGAGCGATGTCGGGGTTGCTGCGCGGATCAGCCATCTGCCAGGAAGCCATGATGTTGCCGGCGCCCAGCGGTGCGCTCAGACCCACCAAGTACTGGTTGTACTTGAGGCCGTCGAGCGAACCAGCGACCGGGGTCAGGCTGATTTCGCTTGCCAGCGAACCAACGCCAGCACCGAACATGCCGTTGCGGGTTTGACCGAAGGCAGCGTGAACCTTGACGACTTCGAAGTCGTACGCAGCACCGATTTGGTATGCACGGACGTTGACGTCAGCAGCGCCGATCTTCTCTTGCTCGTAGGACAGAGCGAGAGCCAGGGGGCCATTGGCGTAACGCAGACCAGCGGTGATACCACGGTTGTTGCGATCGGATTCGTTCAGATCGTAAACGCCGTCGACGTCAAGCGAGGAACGCTGAGCGCCGTTGGTGTTGAACGAGTAACCAACGCCGAACTGGAAACCGGAGAAGTTGGGGGTTTGGTACATGACCATGTTGTCCCAACGGACGGTGTTGACCGAACCGAAGGTCGTACCGATGTTGGCCTGACCGAAGCCTTGAGCGAACGGATCGATGGCGCCGAAGTACTTGGAACCGATGTTAGTTTGACGACCGATGTCGAGCTGACCCCAGGCGTCGCTACGCAGACCGAGAGTGGCGTGACGACCGAACAGACGATCGTTGGTGGCGTTGCCTTGCTGCTGGTTACCAGTAGCCAGGTCGAAGCCGCTTTCGAGTTGGAAAACAGCCTGCAGGCCGTTACCCATATCTTCGGTGCCACGCAGGCCCCAGCGG
>JAEZGR010000234.1 GCA_023437255.1 Pseudomonadota bacterium
CCGGGGGGTTGATTGAATTGGCGACCCGTCGCCACGGCGGCGCGGCGCAAGGACCGGCGCGAGCGCTTCCAGGCCGGACCCACCAGGCGCGGCCCCGCCACCCGTTTCACGGCCGAGACGACATACACGGCACCGCACACGGGCCACCAGCGGTCACCCGCCTTTTCCATGAACGCCCAGCGCGCCAGCCAAGCCTCGGTGAAACTGGGTACGGCGTAGCACCCGAACCGGCCGCGATCGAGCTCGAACGAAAGCAGCTTGAACCAGTCTTTCAGACGCGGAAGCGACACCTGCAAGGGGGCGGGCACCGGCACCAACGGATCGAGGCCCGGCACACGCTCGCGTGCGCCCCACAGGCTCCAGGGGTTGAAGCCCGAAATCACCACGCGCCCCTCAGGGACCAGCACCCGTTCGATTTCACGCAACACCTGGTGAGGATTGGGTGCACATTCCAGGCCATGCGGCAGGATCAGCAGATCGATGCTTTGCGTGTCGAAAGGCAGGTTCTCGGGCTCGGCAACCACCATCGTACGTTCGACCTTCGGTGCCTGAACTATTGAAGTGCAGGCCTTATAGGGGATACGATTTGCCTGGAGCAAATCCCAATGCGGCAGCCCTATTTGTATGGCATGATAGCCAAATGCATTGGCGACCATGCCACTGAATTGGGCCGTTTCCCAGGCCGCCACATAGCGGCCCTGCGGGGTGCCCAACCATTCTTCCAGCTCCAGAATCAACGGTTGCTCCACCCGTTCTCGCTCCCTTCTCACATGGTAATCAGCCAGCTCGTTCCCCTGCCCGCTTTATCTGACAACTATATCTGGCTGCTGCAAAACGGCAGCAACGCGGTCATCGTCGACCCTGGCGATCACGCCGTCGTTCAACGGTATCTCGAACAGCACGGCCTGAATCTTCAGGCCATTTTACTGACTCATCATCACAGCGATCACGTCGGGGGCGCCCGGGCCCTGCACGAGCACACCGGCGCACCGGTTTACGGCCCCGCCACCGAGCGCCTGCCCGTCTGCCAGCACCGCCTCTCCGAGGGTGATACGGTACAATTGCGCGATTTTGGCTTGACCCTGACCGTGCTCGACGTTCCCGGCCACACTGCCGGGCACATTGCCTATCATGGCCGGCCGGCCGGCGGCGCGCCCCTGCTTTTCTGCGGCGACACCCTGTTTGCAGCCGGTTGTGGGCGACTGTTCGAAGGCACACCCGAACAGATGCTGGCTTCACTGAACAAGCTGGCTGCCCTGCCGGAAGACTCACTCGTGTGTTGTGCGCACGAGTATACGTTGTCGAATTTGCGCTGGGCACTCCAGGTCGAGCCCGGCAACACAACTTTGCAGGAACGCTGGAACAGCGCCAGTGCGCTGCGCGAGCGGGGTCTGCCCACTGTGCCTTCGACCTTGGCGCTTGAACGGGAATCCAAGCCCTTCCTGCGCACCGCCGTACCGGCCGTAGCCGAGAGCGCGGGGCGCCGTGCGGGTCGTGAGCCGGTGTCCCAAGTCGAAGTCTTTGCCCTGTTGCGTGAATGGAAGAACAATTTTTAACGATGCTCCGATGAACTGTCTGCGCCTATTCCTACTGTCTCTCGTGGTAGTGCTCGCCGGCTGCGCCACGCAGTCCGACCGCCACGCGCAGGGTTCGCGCAACGCCTACACCGCGGCTGACACTTCGCGCACCATCGATCTGACCCACCCGCCACGCGACATGTGGGACCGCATCCGCCGAGGGTTTGGCGTGCCAAACCTGCAAAGCGAGCTGGTCGATCAATGGACCCAATACTACGCCTCGCGCCCGGAATCGATCTACTTGATGAGCCAGCGGGCAAGCAAGTACCTGTACCACATTGTCGACGAACTCGATCGCCGCGGCCTGCCCACCGAGCTGGCGCTGCTGCCGTTCGTCGAGAGTGCGTACAACCCCACGGCGCTGTCGCGGTCGCAGGCTTCAGGGCTGTGGCAGTTCATTCCCAGCACGGGTCGCCACTACAAGCTCGAGCAAGACTGGTGGCGCGACATGCGCCGCGACCCCATTGCCTCCACCAACGCAGCGCTTGATTACCTCTCGTACCTGTATGAGTTTCAGGGCGACTGGTACCTGGCCCTGGCTTCCTACAACTGGGGCGAAGGCGCCGTTCGACGCGCCCTCGAACGCAATGAGCAGAAGGGGCTGCCGCTCGATTACCGTTCGCTTCCCATGCCGGAAGAGACGCGCAACTACGTGCCCAAGCTGCAGGCCATCAAGAACATCGTGGCCAACCCGCAGAAGTACGGCATGACCTTGCCGCCCATCAGCAACACCCCCTACTTCACCACCATACGCAAGCAGCGCGACATCGATGTCGAAGTGGCCGCCGAACTTGCCGAGATGTCGGTTGACGAATTCCGCGAGCTGAACCCTGCTCACAACCGCCCGGTCATCAAGGTGGACATGGAACAGGTGATCCTGCTTCCCGCCGACAAAGCCGACATCTTCATGGCGAACCTGCAGGCCTACAAAGGGCGGCTCAGTTCCTGGACCACCTATCGCAGCAAAAAGGGCGAATCGTACGCCACCATCGCGCAGAAATTCGGCATGCCCGTCGATCAGCTGCGTGCCATCAATGGCATCAGCAAACGGCAATCTACCGCGCGGCACGCAAGCACCTTGCTGGTGGCGGCGGCTGGGCAGTCCGGCGGGCTGTCGGCCAAACCCGAATCGGTGCAAGTGGCGGCCGCCGAGCCCAGCGCCACCCCACAGCGTGGCGGCATTCGCCCAGCCTCCTTCAGCCCGAGCCCGAATTCTGCCACGCCCGGGAATGCCGCAGCAGGCAGAGGCGACGTCCAGACATTGCGCCGCAGCCCGCAGGCTCAGACACACACGGTCAAACGTGGCGATACCCTGTTTGCGCTGGCGCGCCGCTACAACACCACGGTCGATGCGCTGCGCAAGCTCAACAACCTGAAGGGCAACAATCTCGCCACCGGCAAGCGCTTGCGAATTCCAGGTTCCAATATTCGCGGCTGAACTTTTTCATACCAGTTTATTAAAGAAGGATCATCTACAAATGGGTTTCCTACAAGGCAAGCGCATTCTGATCACGGGGCTGATTTCCAACCGTTCGATCGCTTACGGCATTGCTAAGGCGTGCCATCGTGAAGGGGCGGAACTGGCATTCACCTACGCGGGCGACCGCTTCAAGGAGCGGGTCGAAGAGTTTGCGCAGGAGTTCGGCAGCGACATCGTGCTCTCGTGCGACGTCTCGGAAGATGCCCAGATCGAACAGGCCTTCAAGGCCGTCGGCCAGAAATGGGACGGCCTCGACGGTCTGGTGAACGCTATCGGTTTTTCGCCACGCGAAGCGCTCGAAGGCGACATCCTGAACGGCATGACCCGCGAGAACTTCCGCATCGCTCATGACATCTCGGCATACAGCTTCCCTGCCATGACCAAGGCGGCGCTGCCACTGCTCGAAGGCCGCAACAGTTCGGTCCTGACGCTCACCTACCTGGGCGCAGAGCGCGTCGTGCCACACTACAACATGATGGGCCTGGCCAAGGCCTCGCTCGAAGCCAGCGTGCGCTACCTGGCCGCAGCGCTCGGCCCGCGCGGCATCCGCGCCAACGGCATTTCGGCGGGCCCCATCAAGACCCTGGCCGCCAGCGGTATCAAGGATTTCACGCTCATCTTCAAATTCGTGGAACAGCACGCCCCTCTGCGCCGCAACGTCACCATCGAAGACGTGGGCAACACGGCTGCGTTCATGCTGTCTGACCTGGCGGCCGGCATCACCGGCGAAGTCACGCACGTCGACTGTGGCTTCAACGCCGTGGTACCCGGCATGGATCGCTGATCGGCCGGCAGTTCCGCTGCGAACCGCCGCACGCGCCTCAGGGCCGTGCGGCTTTTTTACGGAAAACGCACGCCCGGGCCACCCCGCCATGGCTCGTGCTTGGCCATGACGCGCGCCAACAGATCGGAATCGAGCCAGCGCTGCAGCCACGCCAGCAGCTGCGGCCAGGGCTGGGCGTCGAACCACTCGCGATCCACCTGGGCGAACTGACGCACAAAAGGCATGATCGCCGCATCGGCAAGCGATGCGCGCTCACCAAAGAGAAACGTCGTGACGGCCAGCCGCGCATTCAAGCCCAGCAGCCATTGCGCGCACCGTTCACGATGCGCCTCGGGCGCGGGGTCGTCATAACGCTGCGGGTACTTGTAGCGGTCCAACCCATGTTTGAAGGCACCATCGCACTCGGCAATCAACGCCAGCACGGCATCACGCTGCGCGCCGGGCGGCGGCAACCACCCTTCGGGATCTGCCCTCTCCAAGGCCCAGAGCATGATATCGAGGCTTTCCTCGATAACGGAGCGGTCAGGCAGCACCATCACAGGCACGGTGCCCTTGGGCGAGGCCGCCAGCAGTGCTTCAGGTTTGTCGCGCAGAACCACTTCCCGCAACTCGCAGCACTGGCCACTCTGGGCCAATGCCAGGCGTGCGCGCATCGCGTAGGGGCAGCGGCGAAACGAATACAGAACAGGCAACACCGACATGCCCTGCAGGATCAGCTCGCCTGGCCCGCGCCGGGCGCGCCTTGAGCCGCCGCCTGCTCGGCACGGCGTGCTGCCAGCCTGGCTTCGCGACGTGCCCGGGCCCGCGCCAGCGCCTCGGCCTTGGCCTGTTTCTTGAGCTCGACGCGTTCACCGATGTGACGTTCAGCACGCTGTCGCGCCAGCTCCACCTGACGCTGGCGTTCTGCGAAGCGGCGCTTCTGCTCATCGGTGTGCTTGTCATGGCAGTGGATGCAGCTGACACCCTCGATGAAATGCCCGGCGGCCTTGTCTTCGGGGCTCAGCGGCTCGCGACAGGCGCGGCAGAATTCATAATTGCCGGGCTCAAGGCCATGGCGCACGGAAACCCGCTCGTCAAAAACGAAACAATCTCCGCGCCACAGGCTGTTCTCTTCGGGCATGGTCTCGAGGTATTTGAGAATACCGCCTTCCAGGTGATAAACCTCGTCGTAGCCCAACGAACGCATGTAGGCGGTGGACTTCTCGCAGCGGATGCCACCCGTGCAGAACATGGCGACCTTGCGCTTGCCGTGCAGCACGCCCCCTTCCTGGCGCTGGGCTTCGATCCAGGCCGGGAATTCCGTGAAGCTGCGGGTCTCGGGATTCACGGCCCGTTCGAAGGTACCGATGCGGTACTCGTAGTCGTTACGCGTATCGACCACCACCACTTCGGGATCGGCAATCAACTCGTTCCAGTCTTCGGGCCTTACGTAGATGCCGGCCATGGTCTCGGCATGAATGTTCGGGACGCCCATGGTCACGATCTCGCGCTTGAGCTTGACCTTCATGCGGTAGAAAGGCATGCGCGGCGCCCATGATTCTTTATGTACCAGATCGGCCAGCCGGGGGGCGGAACGCAGACGCTGCAATACGGCACGGATGCCGGCCTCGGTGCCGGCGATGGTGCCGTTGATACCTTCTTCCGCCAGCAGCAGCGTGCCTTTCACTTCCTGCACCTCGCAGAACTCCAGCAGCGGCGCGCGCAGCTCACGAAAATCGGGCAGATGAACGAATTTGTATAGGGCGGCAACGAGGAAATCAGCCATGGTCTGACCTGCAATCTGAAAGACCTACATTTTATCGCCTGCCCATAATGTTGCCCGACACTCCTCGCGCACGGGCGGCCGGCAGCACAGACTACAATTTCCCAGTACACCGTTGAGGCCACAGGATTTATGGATTCAGTCACACAGGCTGTGTTGGGGGCCGGCATCGCCGGCGCCATGATGGGCCATCGTTATGGTCGCAAGGCGCTGCTGGCGGGCGCTGTGCTGGCCACCCTGCCGGATCTGGACGTCGTCATCAATTACGGCGATCCACTCGCACAGATGATCAACCATCGCGGTTTCTCCCATTCTCTTTTCGTGCTCAGCGGCCTGGCGCTGTTTATGGCCTGGCTGGCAAAAACGCTGAGACTGCACGATGACGGCCGCGAGTACGGGCGATTATTGCTCACGATCTGGCTGGTGTTGATCACCCACCCGCTGCTCGATGCCTTTACGAGTTACGGCACCCAGCTGTGGTGGCCACTACGCCCCACACCCGCAAGCTGGTCGAGCGTCTTCATCATTGATCCGTTCTACACCTTGCCCCTGCTCTGCGGGGTGTTGTATGCGCTCTTCGCCGGCGTGCGACCAAGCGTGGCCAGGGCGCTGACATGGCTGCTGCTGATCGGAGCGGGGTATCTGCTGGCGTCGCTGGGCGCCAAGCACTGGGCCGAGAATCGTGTACACGACACCCTTGTCGAGCGCGGCATGCGCCCGGTGGCCATGTTTTCGGTTCCACAACCTTTCAACATCGTCTTGTGGCGGGTTGTGGCACGACTCGATGACGGCAATTACGTCGAAGCCGTTACGGGCATGCTCGACGGCGAACGCCCTCCCGAGTTCATTCAGTTTGATTCCAACACCGCGCTCGGCGAGGCGCTGATGCCTCGGGAAAAACTCGATGGCCTGCGCTGGTTCACCGACGACTGGCTGCGATACGACGATATCGACGGCAAGCTCGTCGTGTCGGATCTGCGGATGGGCATCGGCACCGGCCACTACTCGTTCCGTTTTCTGGTGGGAGAGCGCGACCCCGAAACCGGTGCATGGCGCGCCGTCGTACCGGAGTACTGGCGTGGCGGCCCGGCGGCGCGCGATGTGGCCGCGCTGAAAACCACCCTGCAACGCATCTGGCAGGTCGGCTCGCCGCTGCCGCTCGCCATGTGGAACAAGCAGATGACCCAACCCTGAGCCCGGGCCGTTTCATCTGCTTGCTCAAAGACACTGTGGCGTCATCGGGATGTCATGTGGGGCACCCATAATGCCCCCCATGAACACAGCACACGACCCGACCGAGATCAACGTCACGCCCACCGTCGCCATGCTGGAGCGGGCCAGGCAAGTGCTGGCGCTCACTCACCAGCACTGGCAGCCTGTCAGCCCCCGCAGCCGCCGCAGCAGGCGCCATCTTCACCATGAACCGGCTTCGCAATGGCATAGCCTGCTTCTTCCACTGCGACTTTCAGGCGCTGAAGCGACACCAGGGACTCGTCAAAGGTAATAGAGGCCTTGTTCTTTTCGAACGAGACCTCGGCGGTATCGACGCCTTTCAGCGCCGTGAGAGCGTTTGTGAGCTTGATGGCGCAGTCATTGCCTTTGAGACCTGCGAGCTTGAGCATTCCAACCTGCATCTTGAGTCCTTGACGTAAGTGAGACCTGGCGGGGAGCCCCGCCAGTAAAGATGCAAATTGTATATACCTTTGGCGTGCGCACAGGTGGAGCACCTGTTCAGCGCAGGGTTATAGGCCCCGGATCAGGACTCGGCGGCCGTGACCTGCATGCGCCGCCGACGACGGGCCGCCAGCCATTTGCCGACGGCAACGACCAGAATTGCGCCCGCGATTTCGGCGGCGAGTTTGACCATGCCACTGGGCTCGCCGATGCGTTCGACCACGAAGACATCGGTGATAAACATGCCGCCTGCGATCCACCCCAGCAGGCCACCACCGAAGGTGACCACGGCCGGGAACCGGTCGATGAGCTTGAGCACAAGTGTGCTGCCCCAGACGATGATGGGCACGCTCACGCACAGACCGAAGATGACGTAGTAAAGCTGGTGGTCGACATGCGCGTTCTGCGCTGCACCCGCAATGGCGATGACGTTATCAAGACTCATGGCGAAATCGGCCACGATGATGGTCTTGATGGCGGACATGATGGAGGTACCGCCCGTGATGTTGCCGTGTTCGTCTTCTTCGGGTGCCAGCAGCTTGATGCCGATCCAGACGAGCAGCAGGCTGCCCACGATCTTGAGAAACGGAACATCGAGCAGAACCAGCGCGAACGCAATGAGCAGCACACGCAGCACAATGGCGCCCGCGGTGCCCCATACGATGCCGCGCATGCGCTGCTGCTGGGGCAGGTTGCGACAGGCCAGCGCGATCACGACCGCATTGTCGCCACCCAGAAGTATGTCGATAAGAACAATCTGAAACAGGGCCCCCCAATGAAGGGCCGCGAAGAGGTCAAGCATTAGCGTGTTTCCCAAATGTAGGGGAACGCATTATTAGATTTGGATTGAAATGTTTTAAGAATGGCCCCGCGAGGGCGCGTTCCAACCGGGCATTTTAAATCGCATGGGGTACCGGTTCGCAATACCGGCATTCCCCCCATGGTCTATTGACGCTGATCGCGACGTCCGTCTGCTGTGACTTCTGCGGTGTCAGGTGCCGTGCCCTGAGGTGTGGCGGCGCCCTGCCCCGACCCTTTCTGATCGCGCTTGAGCAGGGCCAGATGTTTTGCGTTGTTACGCAACCAGTCGGGAATCTCGTTAACCGGCATAGGCCGTGCGATCAGGTAGCCTTGCGCCTGCACGCAACCGAAGTCCTGCAACAGGCGCCAGTCTTCGAGCCGCTCCACGCCCTCGGCCACCGTGACCAGATGCAGACGATTGGCCATTTCCAGCGCGGACTGCAGGATCACACGCAGGTGATCGCGCTCGGCGGCGCCATGCACGAAGGAACGGTCGACCTTGAGCTCGGTGAACGGAATGCGCGCCAGCTGCTGCATCGACGAAAACCCGGTGCCGTAGTCATCGATCGACAACCCGAAGCCCTTGAGACGCATGCGCGCCAGCACGCCCAGCGCTGCCCCCAGATTGGCCACCACTGAGCTCTCGGTGATTTCCCACACGACTTGGTCGGCCCGAATGGCGTGGCGTTCGATGAGGCTGCTGATGTCATCGACAAAACGGTCGGATTCGAGCTGATGCGGCGAGAGGTTGATCGCCATGGAAAGACGCAGCCCACGCTGATTCCAGATGGCTGCCTGGGCACAGGCCTGTTCCGTCATGGCAAGGGTGAGGTCGTAGATGAGCCCGTACTGCTCGGCCACCGGAATGAATCGGTCGGGAGTGATCATGCTGCCATCGGGCTGGATCCAGCGCGCCAGCGCCTCGACCCCCTTGAGCACACCGGTGCGAACGTCGAGTTTGGGTTGGTAATGGGCCTGGATCTCGCCGTCGCGTATGGCGTTGCGCAGGTCGTTGATGCTGAAGCGAGCCTGATTCTGTACCGGTACGGGCTCCTTGCTGTTGCGCCCGCTCAAGGCTGCGGCCACCTGAGCCAGGTGCAACGGTTTCTGCAGACTGGCAAGCACCTCGATGCCCAGAGACTGGGTCATGGTCTCAACAGCATTGATGAGCGGGCTTTCGCGGCTCGAGGCCAAGATGACGGGCACCGTGATGTGGCGCTTCTGCAGGTTCTGTATGAGCTCCACCCCGTTCATGCCGGGCATTTCGAGGTCGACCATGAGCACGGCGGGCAACGCCGGCAGCGAAGCCAGGACGTCGAGCGCTTCGGCACCATTGCTGGCCTCGTAGACCTGCTGCACGCCGGCTTCGCGGCACAGCGCAACCGCATGGCGGCGCTGGACCGCGCTGTCGTCAATGACCAGCATGGACTCCGGAATCAATGGCGTAAACGCTTCAGAATTCGTCATGGTTCTGGTGGTTTCCGGTAAATGGCCGAGGCCACAGCTTCGAGCGGCACTGGAATACCATGCAACGATTCAGCATGCCCGGTCAGCAGATAACCACCCGGCCGCAGACAGCCCAATACCGCTTCAAGCACACGAATCTTCGTGGCCAGGTCGAAGTAAATGATTACATTACGAAGAAAGATAACATCGAACGGCCCGACCCCGCGCGGCAGATCGATCAGATTCAGCGAAAGAAACGTGACGCGCTCGCGCAAGCGTCGCTCGACGAGCAGGTGTCCCTCGTACTCTTCGGTGCCGCGCAGGCAGTAGCGTCTGAGATACTCCTGGGGAATCTGCCGACCTCGCGCCAACGGATACATGCCCTGACGCGCGGTGCGCAGCATGCGCTGGCTGACATCAGAGGCCATGACCCGCCAGCCCGTGTCGCCCAGTGCGTCATGCAGCACCATCGCCGCGCTATACGCCTCTTCACCGCTTGCGCTGGCTGCGCTCCAGACGTGGCAGGTGCTGCCGGCCGCAACCTGCGGGGCAACGAACTCACGCAGAAAATCGAAGTGCGCAGGCTCGCGAAAGAAATACGTTTCGTTGGTGGTGATCAGGTCGATGGCATTCTGCAGCTCATCGGCGGCCGCCTCGCCCGGACTGGTGATCAGGCGGTAGTAGTCGGTCAAGCTGCGCAAATCCAATTCGCTGAGGCGGCGGTCGAACCGGCTCGCCAGCAGTGCCTTTTTCTCGGCGGTCAGGTGCAGGCCGATCTGCTGCCGGAACAAGGACTGAAACAAGGTAAGCTCCTCGTCGCTCACGATCGGCGGGCCCACACGCTCCGGTGCATTCATTGCAACAGCCGCTCCTTGAGTTCATCGAGCGCAAGCAGACGCTCTGTATTCAGAAGAATCGTGGGGCGCCCGCCCAACATGAGCTCACGCACAACGAACTCCTTGCGCACGGCTCCAATGTTGGAAGCCCGCCCCGGGCCCGCCGACGACGCGTCTTCGTGGTCGGCGCCCAAGACCGCCTGAACGACGTCAACGAGCGCGCCCACCGGCACCTCACGGCCGGCATCCAGCAGCTCGTGAATCACGACGCAGCTGCGCCGTGTGATGGGGGCCGGCGGCAGCCCGAGCGCAACTCTCAGATCGAGCACCGGCACCACTGCGCCCCTGACATTCATGACGCCGCGCAACACAGGGG
>JAEZGR010000288.1 GCA_023437255.1 Pseudomonadota bacterium
ATAACTACCCGCAGGGCCGGGTGACTGATCATCGCATCAACCTGACTTTGTACAAGCTGGCCCAGATCATGGAAGGCGATCTCGATGAACTGATCGGCGCGCTCCGTGCCGAGCATCAGGCGGAACAGTTGGCCGCGCTGGGCCACGACTGACGCTGTGGCCATCCTGCGCACGCTGCTTCAGCAAAGCCGGCTGCCTCCACTCGAAACCCGCATGCTCTGGCAGCAGGTGCTTCAGGTGCCGCGCGCCTGGCTGATCGCGCATGACGATGCTCACATCGCGCCCGATCAGCTGCAAGCCTTTCGGGTGCTTGAGAATCGCCGCCAGGCGGGCGAGCCCATGGCCTATATTCTGGGAACCCGCGAGTTCATGGGGCACTCCTTTCAGGTGTCACCCGCGGTATTGATACCGCGCCCTGAAACCGAACTTCTGGTCGAGAGGGCCGTCGAGTTGGTCGACGGCGGCCACGCGACAGATGTTCTGGATCTTGGCACGGGGTCTGGCGCAATCGCGGTATCGATTGCACTAGCCTGCCCGCAAGCGCAGGTGCTGGCCACTGACCTGAGCGCCGAAGCCCTCGAGGTGGCTCGCCGCAATGCGCTGGCGCTGGGTGCGTCAGTAGCGTTCCATCAGGGCAGCTGGTATCAAGCCCTGCCCGAAGGCAAGGTCTTTGATCTGATTGTGTCAAATCCGCCGTATATTCCTGTGGATGACCCCCATTTAACACAAGGCGACCTGCGCTTCGAGCCGTTCTCTGCTCTTAGCGATGGTCTCGATGGGCTGGAGGCGTACCGTGCAATTATTGCGGGCGCGCCAGCACATCTCAGATCGGGCGGCAGGCTGTACGTCGAACATGGTTGGGACCAAGCTGCCGCCGTTCAAGCTCTGCTGGCGCAGGCCGGTTTCCTGTCGGTACACAGCTTGCCCGATTTGGCTGGCATACTACGCATTAGTGGCGGTCATCTTTAACCTTTTTTTATCGGAAGTTTCATCCCCATGAGCGATGTTCAAGATTTCATTCGTGAAACCGTTACCACTCACCCTGTTGTCCTGTTCATGAAAGGAACCGCGCAGTTCCCACAATGCGGCTTCTCCGGTCGTGCGATTCAGGCGCTGCGTGAAGCGGGCGCAACCAAGCTGGTTACCGTGAACGTGCTCGAAGACGAAGAAGTGCGTCAGGGCATCAAGGTGTACTCGAACTGGCCCACCATTCCTCAGCTCTACATCAAGGGCGAATTCATCGGTGGCTCCGACATCATCGGCGAAATGTTCCAGAGCGGTGAACTGCAGGCAGCACTGAAAGAGGCCGAGGCAGCCGAGTGAGCAGTCCCAAGCGGCTTGTCGTAGGGGTGACCGGCGCCACCGGCGCCGTGTACGCACAGCGGCTGCTGCAGGTCGTTCGCGAAGCGGGCGGGGTCGAAACACATCTGGTGGTCTCCCCCCCGGGGGTGATGACCATCAAGCACGAGCTGGGGCTGTCGCGCCAGGCTTTTCACGAGCTTGCCGACCACGTGCACAGCTTTCGCGATATCGGCGCCTCGCTCGCCAGCGGCAGCTTCCGTACCGCCGGCATGGTCATCGCGCCGTGTTCGGTGCGCACGCTCGCGGCGGTGGCCAATGGCCTTTCCGACAACCTGATCACGCGCGCGGCCGATGTCACGCTCAAAGAGCGGCGTCGGCTGGTCATGATGCTGCGCGAGACGCCGTTCACACTCGCGCACCTGCGCAACATGACTGCCATTACCGAAATGGGTGGCGTCATTTTTCCGCCCTTGCCGGCTTTTTACCTGCAGCCGGCGTCCATCATCGAAATGGTCGATCACACGGTTGCCCGGGTGCTCGACCTCTTCGACATTGTGGTGCCCACCCAGCGTTGGGAAGGTATGCCGCTCAGTCCTGCACAGCCTTCACAGGAATAACGCGGGGCCGGCGCACCTCTTCGGCTGCGTCGGCTTCGTCAATCTCTTCCTCAACAGCCGGCAGTGGGGCGTTGAAATCCTCAGAATCAAATGCGATATCGCCGGAGGGGTCGGGTCGGCCGTCGACCTGCAGATTCATGAAGTCGAAGAGGTCGCGGTCCATCAGGTGGCTGGGCACGACGCGCGACAGTGCACCAAACACACTCCATGACCGGCCCGGGAAGCGCTTGTCCCAGTCGGCGATCATGCGCGAGACTTCCTTGCGCTTCAGGTTCTCTTGTGAGCCGCAAAGGTTGCACGGAATGATGGGGAACTGCTTGAGTTCGGCGTAGGCGATCAGGTCTTTTTCCTGAACATAGGCGAGCGGGCGGATCACGATGTTCTTGCCGTCGTCTGACTGCAGCTTGGGCGGCATGGCCTTCATGCGCCCACCATAGAACAGGTTCAGGAAGAAGGTGCCCAGAATGTCGTCGCGGTGGTGGCCCAGCGCGATCTTGGTCGCTCCGAGTTCGCCCGCCACCCGATACAGGATGCCGCGGCGCAGCCTGGAGCACAGGGAGCACATGGTCTTGCCTTCTTCGAGCACGCGAGTAACGATCGAGTATGTGTCCTGCGTTTCGATATGGAAAGGCACGCCCAGTGATTCCAGGTATTGGGGCAGCACATGGTCGGGGAAGCCGGGCTGCTTCTGGTCGAGGTTCACGGCCACAATGTCGAACTCGATGGGCGCCCGTTTCTGAAGCGTGAGCAGAATATCGAGCAGAGCGTACGAGTCCTTGCCACCGGAAAGACAGACCATGACCTTGTCACCGTTCTGAATCATGTCGAAGTCGGTGATGGCGCGGGCCGTTTCACGGATCAGGCGTTTGCTGAGCTTGTTCGCGTTGATGCGCTCGCGCTGCGCGCGGCGGGCGTCTTCATGGTTTGAAGGAGGGGCTTCAACTAGGGCAGGGGAGGCGGAATCCATGGTCTTCAGTCTGTGGTGATGCCGGGGTTGGCCGGCCGCCCGGGGCGTTATCGCGCCAGGTCGTCTCGGCTGCGTTGCACCTCGATGCCGACGGCGGCGCAATCGGAAAATGCCAGCGGTTTGCTCACACGTATGCGCAGTTGCCGCACTTCGGGAAACTCGTTGAAGATGCGTTCGACCAGCTGCTCGCTTAGCGTTTCCAAAAGGTGCACGTGGCGGCGGGTGCATTCGTCGACGATCGCGGCGCGTAGCTGGCGGTAATCGAGCACTGTGTGGATGTCGTTGTCGTGAACCTGTTGCGCAACATCGACGTCGAACTCGGCGTCGATGTGCAGCGGCTGCGTCGCCCGCAGTTCGTGTTCCAGAATGCCGATGCGGGCGTCGAGGGCGAGCTGTTCAAAGATGATGCGTCGGGTGGGCATGGGGTGGTGAATGGTCTCGGAATCGGGTAGATCGACTGACGCATTTGGCGTCAATCATAACAGTGAGGCCCTTGGCTTGGCCTCAGGATTTCATCATGCTGAAGTCGCGGTCCAAGCCAAGCAGGTGTTGTCCGCCGTCTACCACGAGGTCAACGCCCGTGATGCCCGGGCTTTCAAGCAGAAACTGTACCGCCCGTGCAATGTCGTGCGGCGTACTGGCCTGGCCCAGCGGAGCCATGCGATGCGTGTTCTCGAAGTCTTCGTCGGTTTGCAGATGGCTGGGTAGCGTCAGGCCCGGCGAGACACCGACCACGCGCACGTGCGGCGCAAGGGCCTTGGCCAGCATGGTGGTGGCGGTTTTCAAGGCGGCCTTGCTCAGGGTGTAAGAAAGAAAATCGGGGTTCGGGTTGCCAAGCTTCTGGTCGAGCAGGTTCACGACTACGCCCCGATCGGCGGGGCGTGTGTCGCGCACATGGCGGTGGAGCTCCTGCGCCAGCAGCAGGGGTGCCGCCAGGTTCGGCAACATGTGCTGCATCAGACACTCGGTGTTGAAGCTGTCGGCCCCATCGTACTCAAAGATGGCGGCATTGTTCACTACCGCGTCGACCCGCCCGAGGCCGACGACGGCTTCCGAAAACAGCCGGCGTGTATCGGCCTCGACATTCAGATCGGCTTGAATGAGGCAGTGACGCCCCCCAAAGGTGTCGAGCAAGCGCAGGGTGTGCTGCGCATCTTCGGCCGAGCTGCGGTAGTGAACCGCGATGTTCCAGCCTTCTTCTGCCAGAGCGCACGCGATATGCCGCCCGATACGATGTGCCGCCCCGGTGATCAGGGCCACACGCCGGAGTTCCGACTCAGCCATGGTGTGCTCCTTGCTCCTCGGCGCCCACTCGCTGCAGCCGGCACTCGGTCGCGGCGGGTTCCTTCAGCGTAACGGTGAATTGACGAAGCTCGTCGCGACGGAATACGTGGAACACCAGTTCTGCGCCCGGCGGATACCGGTTCAGTAGCGCGGTCAGAGCCTTCTCGTCCTGGATGCGCAGGCCGTCGACGGCGACAAGAGAGTCGCCTGCGGAAAGCCCCGCCTCATGGACAACGCCGCCTTCGTAAACCGTGGCGATTGTGCAGTGGCCCCCAGCGCTGCGCAAGCGGGCATCCAGCCGTGAGTCGCTCTTGGGTGCTTCCCATGAAACGGTGATGCCCAGTGGACTCAGAAGCTCGGCCAGCGGGACATCCTCGCGGCCGTGGGCATGGCGCGCAAGGAATGCTGTGGCGTCGAAGCCGGTGGCTTCATGAATGAGCGCCGGCATTTCTTCTTCGTGCACGCCCGCGACTTGGCCGCGATAGAAGTCGCGGCCATAGCGCTGCCACATCAGGCGCATTACATCGTCCAGCGAATGTTGGTCGCCGGTGGCTTCGCGGATCGCGAGGTCGAGGCCCAGCGCAACCAGCGAGCCTTTGGTGTAGTAGCTCACCAAGGCGTTTGGCGAGTTCTCGTCTTGCTTGTAATAGCGGGTCCAGGCGTCGAAAGAACTTTCTGCCACGCTTTGCTTCATTCGGCCCGGGCCCCGGTGCACCAGGGTGATCGTCTTTCCGATCCGGCGCAGATAGGCCGCCTCGTCGATCACGCCGGCGCGCAGCAGGAAAAGGTCATCGTAATAAGAGGTGAAGCCTTCAAACACCCACAGCAGTTCAGTGTGGTTCTCGCGCGCAAGGTCATAGGGCGCAAATACGGCGGGCTTGATTCGCTTCACGTTCCAGGTGTGGAAGTACTCGTGACTCACCAGCCCGAGGAAGTTCTCATAGCCTTCGCCGGTTTCCCGCTGACCACGCGATGGCAGGTCGGATCGGCTGCACATCAGGGCGGTGGAGGCCCGGTGCTCAAGTCCCCCATAGCCGTCGCCTGTCACCATGGTCATGAACACGTAGCGATCGCTGCTGTCCAGAAACGGCGCTTCACGTGTTTCCGGCTCGAAGAACGTGATCTGTGTTTCGCAAATGCGCCGGGTGTCTTCCGCGATGCGTTCGAGATCCAGATACGGCACGACCCCGGTGAAGACCATTTCATGCTGCGCGCCGCAGGCTTCGAAGGTCACCACTTGCGGGGTGCCCATCTCTACCGGATGATCGATGAGTGCGTCGTAATCGGGCGCGCGGTACATGCCAAATCCATGGCGTGGCGCCTCCAGCTCGTGACCGGCCGCTTCCGACAGCGAAGTGTGGACACGCCAATGCGCCATTCCCGGCGGCGCCTGCAGCAGCACGTGGCAGGGTTGGTCTTCCTTCCCGACAACGGCCAGAAACACGCTGGTTCCATTGAAGAAGGCATGGGTCTCGTCGATATGCGCGCCGCGCACAGAGAGATCCCAAGCGTAGACCACATACTGAACCACCAGAGGGCCGGCGCAGGGCGCGCAGCGCCAGCTATGGTTGCCGGTCTTCTCGACGGGCACGGGCTGGCCGTCGCAGTGCGCCTCAATGGTTTCGACTTGACGTGCAAAATCTCGAATAAGATAGCTGCCGGGAATCCACGCAGGCAGGGCGAGCGCCTGGCCTTGCGGATCGGGTTCGGAGATGGTCAGCGTGATACGTAGCCGGTGGCCGCCGAGGTCGTGCGGAACCAGCGCATAAAGTATGGATTCGGTTTTCATTCCTGAATATTAACGTTACGTAGAAGGAGACGGCATGAATGCACCTATGGTGAAGACAGAGGTTCGGGGGCGTGTGGCACTGATCACGCTCGACCGGCCCAAGGCGCTCAACGCGCTCAGCAATGAGCTCATCGACGAGCTGGCGGAGCATCTGCGCGCGTTCGACGCAGACGAAAACATTGGAGCCATTGTGCTCACGGGTTCCGAGAAGGCTTTTGCGGCCGGCGCCGATATCGCCGCCATGCAAGGCTGGAACTACATGGACGTCTATAAGCAGGACTACCTGGGGGGCAATTGGGAGTCGCTCAAGCGGGTCCGCAAGCCCATCGTTGCCGCGGTCGCCGGCTATGCCCTGGGTGGCGGCTGCGAGCTTGCCATGCTGTGCGATTTCATCATCGCTGCCGAGAATGCACGCTTCGGCCAGCCGGAGATCAAACTGGGCGTGATCCCGGGTTTTGGCGGCACGCAGCGTCTGCCGCGCGCCATAGGCAAGGCCAAGGCCATGGATCTGGTGCTCACCGGTCGAATGATGGACGCCGAGGAAGCCGAGCGCGCCGGGCTGGTTGCGCGAGTGGTTCCGGTTGAGCGCCTGCTTGATGAGGCGCTTCAGGCTGCCGAGACCATCGCGTCCTACTCGCTGCCTTCCGTGATCATGGCCAAGGAGTGCGTGAACGCCGCCTATGAGGGCACGCTCAACGAAACCCTGATGTACGAACGGCGCAACTTCCACGCGCTGTTTGCCACTGAGGACCAGAAGGAGGGCATGAAGGCGTTCGTAGAGA
>JAEZGR010000298.1 GCA_023437255.1 Pseudomonadota bacterium
ATCCCCTGCTTCACGCAAGCGCAACGCCGCGCGGAAAGCACGAGAACAGGCATCTGCCGGCAACTCGGAGGCTCGGCGGTCAAGCCGATCGCCTGCCAACTCGGGCAAGGCATTGCAGTTCGTCATACAGAAGCATTGGGCACGCCGGCTGCACTACGACTTGCGGCTGGAAATCGACGGCACGATGAAGAGTTGGGCGGTTCCCAAGGGCCCTAGCCTGGACCCTGCAGTGAAGCGCATGGCCGTGCACGTTGAAGATCACCCAATGGATTACAACAGCTTCGAAGGCACCATTCCGGCGGGTCAATATGGCGCCGGAAAGGTGATCATCTGGGATCGCGGCAGCTGGACGCCCCTGGACGATGATGAATCGGCCGCCTACAAGGCGGGCAAGCTGAAATTTGAGCTCACGGGCAGCAAGCTGCGCGGGCGTTGGGCGCTTGTACGCATGGGTGGCAAGGCAGCTTCCGAGAATGCCTGGCTGCTGATCAAGGAGAAGGACGCTGAAGCGCGCGCCGAGTCCCAGTACGACATTACCAAGGCCAAACCGGACAGCGTCGTCGCGACGAGTCGCGATCAGGCGGATAGCGCAGACACCGAGAAATCAGGCGGCTCTACGGCAGCCGCCAAGAGCGAAGCACCGAAAAAGACAGCTTCCCGAAAGGCACCTGCCAAAAAGGGCGCTCACAAAAAGGAGTCAGCGAAGAACGCCAAAACGAGGCGCTCGTCAATGCCGGACTCCATGTCACCTCAACTGGCAACGCGCGTTTCGGTCGCGCCACGCAGCGGAGACTGGCTATATGAGCTCAAGTATGACGGATATCGCATACTGGCCCGCATGTACGCTGGCAAGGCGCGCCTGCACACTCGCCAGGGGCATGACTGGACGCGTCGCCTACCTTCGGTAGCCGCTTCAATGGAAGCTGCCGCCCTGCCCGACGGCTGGTACGACGGCGAGATCGTCGTGCTCGACGAACATGGCAAGCCCGACTTTCAGGCGCTTCAGAATGCGCTGGATCCGCATTCCGGCTCCGGCGTTCGCAGGCGTCCCGTCAAATCCGCCAGCGCGGATGCCGGCCAAGGACGGGCAGAGATCACCTACTTCCTGTTCGATCTGCCGTGGCTGGGAGATACCGACCTGCGCGAGCAGCCTCTACATGAACGAAGGGCCCGACTTGAGACGCTGCTCGACGATGTCGATCAGCCCACCCTGCGCCTGAGCGCGGTATGGACAGCGGCGGCACACGACCTGCTGCAGTCTGCCTGCGAACTCGGCCTGGAAGGCGTGATGGGCAAGCTGCGCACATCACGTTATTCGGCGGGACGCAGCGGGCACTGGATCAAGCTCAAGTGCGGTGAACGCCAGGAGTTCGTGATCGGTGGCTACACCGACCCCAAGGGGGGGCGTCAAGGTTTCGGGGCGCTGCTGCTGGGCTACTACGACGAAGAAGGCGCCCTCGCCTATGCCGGTAACGTGGGCAGCGGATTCACCGATGCGTCATTACACGCGTTGCAAAAGCGCCTGAAGGCGATACAGCGCGACACCACGCCCTTCGCCTCTCCGCCCCGACTGGCAGGCGTGCACTGGGTGCACCCTCGCCTCGCTGCGGAGATCGCCTTCAGTCAATGGACAGGCTCCGGCCGCGTACGCCATGCGGTGTTTGTGGGTCTGAGGGATGACAAACCGGCCTCGATGATGAAGAAAGAACACAGCCGTGCAATCAGCAATCCGGAGCGCGTTGTCGACAAGCAGTCAGGAACGCGCAAGGGAGATGTCGCTGCCTTCTATCAGCGGGTCAGCGACCTGATCATGCCGCATCTGGAAGATCGGCCCGTCGCAATGTTGCGCGCTCCCGACGGGCTGAAGGGCGAGCAATTCTTCCAGAAGCACATGGAGGTGGATCGCAAGGAGGGCCTGATACAGCTCGATCCTTCTCTGGACCCCGGACACGATCCACTGGTCGTGGTTCGCTCACCGGCCGGTCTTGCTGAAACGACGCAGCTGAATGTCATCGAATTCCATACCTGGAACGCAGTGCGCACCCGTATCGACCGCCCCGACCGGATCACCTTCGACCTCGATCCCGGCAAGGGCGTTGAGTGGAAATCCGTGCAGGAGGCGGCCCACCTGCTGCGCAGTTTTCTGCAGGAACTCGGCTTGCCTTCCTTCATCAAGACCAGCGGTGGCAAGGGTCTGCATGTCGTGGTACCGATCATTCGGCGCTACGACTGGGACACGGCGAAGGGGTTTTCCCGCGCAGTTGTCCAGCATTTTGCCGACGTACTGCCCAAGCGCTTTTCCGCAAAGAGCGGCCCGCGAAATCGAGTGGGAAAGATCTTCATCGATTACCTGCGCAATGGCTTTGGCGCGACCACCGTAGCGGCCTGGTCACTGCGGGCCCGGCCGGGCATGGGTGTATCGGTGCCACTCGACTGGAATGAGGTCGACGCGATAGAAGGCGGTGACCACTGGACCATCAGCAATATCGATGATCGCCTGGATATGGGAAATGACCCATGGTCGACGTACACG
>JAEZGR010000340.1 GCA_023437255.1 Pseudomonadota bacterium
CTCTGGTTCTGGTAGCCCAGATCGAACGCCACATCGAACACGGGCTTGCCCTCAGACAGCCACTCGACTGCAGTGAGCAGCCTGACGTGCTGACGCCACTGCACGAAAGGCATGCCCAGTTCCTGCACGAACAGGCGATACAGCGTACGCGGGTCACACCCGAGTTCCTCGGCCCATTCCTGAAGCGTCGTGTTGTCGTCGAGATGCTGCTGAATATGTGTGCAGATCCGCACGAGGCGCGGATCGCGCGGTGCGTTCAGCTGTGCCATGCCCTCGCCGTTGTGCCGGAACTCTTCAAGCAGCGCCGTGACCAGCACCTGGGCCCGACGGTCGGGCACCGGGCCGCTGACCATGGCCGTTTCGGAAATCAGCTCCCGCATGAGCGAGGTTATGCGCTGCAGGCAACTGCGGTCTGGCAGCTGATCTGTGCTTTCCGGATTCAGATACAGCGAGCGCAGGCTTACCTTGCCAAGCATGCGCACCTTGTACGTAGTATGAGGCACCAGCCAAAGCGCGCTACCCGTGCCCACTACCCAATGGCCATGGCGACTGGAAACAAGCAGGGCGCCGGTCAGCGGCAGCTTGAGCACCCCCATGGCGTGGCCGTTGCCGGTAATCAGTGTTGAATCGGTGAAATCGCGGCAAAGGCCGCCCATGAGCACGTCTTCGGCGGGTACCGTGGTGCCATTGTTCGACGATGCCGGGTCGACAGCGAACCCGGCGCGCACACCCGCCATGTCTGAAAGACCGCCAACCGAGCGGTCAGACGCGAGTTCGGACACGTGAGCAGAACCAGACAGCAAGGACATACCTGATGACTCCTTCTGCGCGTTTCGTAATTACGGCCGCCCCCTCGGGCGGCCGCGTGACCGGGCAAATGCGTTGCAACTACCCGGCAGACTCACTACATGTCGTGTTCAGTTGATTCTAGCCACGCCCCAAATAAGCTCCATGGAGGTTAACCCCCACCACCGGCGGCCGCTCCGGACCGGGAGTGACCGCCGATCGCAATTGCTCAGTACACCCCTGAGAACTGCTTGAGCACATCCGGGTTCTCGAGTGTCGACGTATCCTGATCAATATCACGCCCCTCAGCCACGAGTCGCAGCAGCCGGCGCATGATCTTGCCCGAGCGCGTCTTGGGCAGACTGTTGCCGAACCGGATATCGCGCGGCTTGGCGATCGGCCCGACCTGTTCCGCCACCCAGTCACGCAGCTGATTGGCAATCTTCTGCGCTTCTTCTCCGGTGGGAGCGGCCTGCTTGAGCATGATGAAGGCCACAACCGCCTCGCCGGTTGTGGCGTCGGGGCGACCCACCACCGCCGCTTCTGCGACCAGCTCGTGTGCCACCAGCGCCGATTCGATCTCGGTGCCGCCCAGGCGATGCCCTGAGACGCTCAGCACGTCGTCGGTGCGGCCCAGAATCCAGAAGTAGCCGTCTTCGTCGCGCTGCGCATTGTCTCCCGCCAGATACATGCCCTTGAGTTCGTCTGGGAAGTAGCTGGTGCGATAGCGCTTCTCATCGCCCCATACGGCACGGATCATGGCCGGCCACGGGCGCTTGATCACCAGCAGACCACCGGCTCCGGGGGGCAGCTCATTGCCTGCCTCATCGACCACCGCGGCATCGAGGCCCGGCAAGGGCAGCGTGCAGGAACCGGGTTTGAGCGGCGTGGCGCCCGGCAGCGGTGCAATGATGTGGCCGCCGGTTTCGGTCTGCCACCAGGTATCGACCACCGGGCAGCGTGAACGGCCCACGTTCTCGTAGTACCAGACCCAGGCTTCGGGGTTGATCGGCTCTCCGACCGAACCCAGCAGGCGAAGGCTGGACAGATCGTAATGGCGCGGGTGATGGTCAGGATTCTGCTCCGACGCCTTAATGAGCGAGCGGATGGCAGTCGGCGCCGTGTAGAAGATCGTGACCTTGTGACGCTCGATCATTTCCCAGAAACGCCCGGCGTTCGGATACGTGGGAATGCCTTCGAACACAATCTGGGTCAGGCCGGCAGCCAGCGAGCCATAGGCGATATAGGTGTGGCCGGTCACCCAGCCCACGTCTGCCGTGCACCAGAAAACGTCGTCGGGGCGCGCGTCAAAGACCCATTGGGTGGTGGTCTTTGCCCAGAGCAGGTAGCCGCCGGAGGAATGTTGCACGCCCTTGGGCTTGCCAGTGGAACCCGAGGTATAAAGCACGAAGAGCGGATGCTCGGCACTCACGTACTCCGGCTTGCATTCCTCGGGCTGGCCCGCCTCGATGTCATGCAACCAGACGTCGCGCTGGTCGTTCCAGGGCGTGTCGATGCCGGCACGCTGGTACACCACCACTTTCTCGACGACGTCGCCGCCTTCGTAGGCCAGGGCCTCGTCGACTGCCGACTTGAGTGGAATCTTGCGGCCGCCGCGCAGCTGCGCATCGGCGGTGAACACGAGGCGCGCGCCAACGTCGACCACACGCTGATGAAGGCTGCGCGCCGAGAATCCGCCGAACACCACGGAGTGGGTCAGCCCCAACCGCGCACACGCCTGCATGATTGCAACGGCCTCGATGGACATCGGCAGGTACAGAATGGCGCGATCGCCCTTGCCGTAACCCATGGCGCGAATGGCATTGGCGATGCGGCAGACGCGCGCGTGCAGCTGGCGATAGGTGACCGTTTCCACCTTGCCGTCGTCGGCCTCGAAGATAAGGGCGACCTTGTCGGCGTTTCCGTTCTGCAAATGCACATCGAGGCAGTTCTCGGAGACGTTCAGTTCCCCATCTTCGAACCAGGTGTAGAACGGCGCATTCGAATCGTCGAGCACCTTGGTGAAAGGCTTGTGCCAGACGAGTTCCGATTCAGCCAGACGCCGCCAGAAGCCTTCCGGGTTTTGGTTGGCCTCGTCGGTCAACACCCGGTACTGTTCCATGCCGGAGATACGCGCTTTCGCGACGAACTCGTCGACAGGCTCAAAGACCCGTTCCTCGACCAGCATGGTGTTAATGGTAGACGACATTACTGCTCCTCCAATGATTCCTGTCGCCGCAAGCGGCGATCTCCATCGCTATACGTGAAAGGGCGTTGCGACGCCTGAGGTAGGGGGTGCGCGGCGCCGCCCCCTGGCGCGGAGCCGCTGGCGGACTCAGGCCGCGGTACCCATATAGCGGTTCAAGATGTCGGGCCGCGAACGCAGCTCGTCACTGGTGCCGCTGAACACGACGTGACCGGTGTTCAGCATGTAGGCCCGGCTTGCCATGGACAGCACCGCATTCACGTTCTGCTCAACGACGATGACGGTGCGCCCTTCTTCGGCAAGCTGCCGGCAGACGACCATCAGGTCGCGCACGATGATCGGGGCGAGGCCTTCGAAGGGCTCATCGAGCAGAATGAGCCTGGCATCGCGGATCATTGCCCGGGCAATGGCGATCATCTGCTGCTCGCCCCCCGAAAGCTCCCGCCCCTTGTTGGTGCGGCGCTCGTCCAACCGGGGAAAGGTTGCGTAGATCCGCTCGAACGACATGGGGTTGGGCGCCGTCATGGCCGCCAGCTCCAGATTCTCGTGCACCGTGATGCCGCCGATGATGCGGCGCTCCTCGGGCACGAGCTGCAGTCCTTCGCGGGCGATCATGTGCGTCGGCATGTTGTGAATATCCTTGCCGTTGAACTTGATCGTTCCTGACTTGGCCTGCAGTGCCCCCGCAATGGTCTTGAGCAACGTGGACTTGCCCGCTCCGTTGCGACCCAACAATGCAACCACTTCGTTTTCGTTCACGTGCATCGACACGTCGAACAGAATGTGTGAGTCGCCATAGAACGTGTTGACGTTCGATACATCAAGCAATGTCATGCTTCGTCCTCCGTGCCGCCCAGATACGCATCCTGGACTGCCTTGCTGTTGCGGATTTCGTCCGGCGTGCCTTCTGCAAGGAAGTTACCGTCATACAGAACGGTCATGCGGTCGGCGAGTTCGAACATCGCGTCCATATCGTGCTCCACGATCAGCACGGTGCGACCCTTGCGGATATTCTTCAGCAGGGCGACGGTCTGGACGCGCTCTTCGGGGCTCATGCCGGCGAGCGGTTCGTCGAGCAGCAGGACGTTGGCACCCGTTGCCAGGGCCAGACCGATTTCGACGCGACGCTTCTCACCGTAGGAAAGCTCGTGAATGGGCGTATGAATCCGATGAGTGAGTTCAACCAGGTCTAGCACGGCCAGCACCTGATTGTTGGCACCCTTCACCGCATCGATGGACTTGAGTGCGTCGAGCTTGAAGGGACCGCGCTTGTGACCCAGCACCGACATCAGAAT
>JAEZGR010000033.1 GCA_023437255.1 Pseudomonadota bacterium
CAAGGTGGTCGCTGCGGCTGCGGCAGGCCCACGGCGCTTCGTGTTCGCTGACGGTGCCGGCCGGCAGGCCGGGGCGGTCCTTCCAGACCCGCCCGACCAGATCGAGGTGGGAAACAAAGCGCAGACCGGCCCGGCTGCAGGCATCACGCCACTGCCGCCCCGCCTGCACGGCGAGTACATGACCGTCAACGGCCACGCCCTGGCCCGATTTCAGCCGCGCAGCCACCCATGCCGAGGGTGCCGGAACATCGGGCACGCCCGCGCGCATGAGATCAATGCCGCTGCCGTGCAGTTCGTTCTCGGCCTGCTCCCAATACCGGCTGTCGGTCCAGAGGACGGCGACATCGAGACATACGACAAGCGTGCCCGCCGAACCGGTGAAGCCGGAAAGCCATTCACGCCCTTGCCAGCGATCGGGCAGGTACTCAGACAGATGCGGATCTGACGTGGGCACGACGCACGCCTGTATGTCGTGCTCTCGCATTGCCTGACGCAGGGCCTCGATACGCTGGACAACGGTCATGGCTCAAGCCGCAACGGCAGAAACGTCGAGCTTGGCACCGGTCTTGGCGACGACTTCGTCGACGCTCACGCCTTCAGCCAGTTCCACAAGCTTGAGGCCGTCTTCGGTGACGTCGAGCACGCACAGGTCAGTGATGATGCGGTTGACCACACCCACGCCGGTCAGCGGCAGCGTGCACTCGGGCAGCAGCTTGAGGTCCTCGGTACCGTCTTTTTTGCGGGCCACATGCTCCATGAGCACCACGACGCGGCCGACGCCGGCCACCAGGTCCATGGCGCCGCCCATGCCCTTGACCATTTTGCCGGGGATCATCCAGTTGGCGAGGTCACCCTTTTCTGAGACCTGCATGGCACCCAGGATCGCCAGGTTGATCTTGCCGCCGCGGATCATTGCAAAGGAATCCGCCGAGGAGAAGATGGAGGAACCGGGCAAGGTGGTGACTGTCTGCTTGCCGGCATTGATGAGGTCGGCATCGACTTCGTCTTCGGTCGGGAAGGGACCGATGCCCAGCAGTCCGTTTTCAGACTGCAGCCAGACCTCCATGCCTTGCGGCACATGGTTCGCCACAAGCGTCGGCAGACCTATACCCAGGTTCACATAGAAACCGTCCTGCAGTTCGCGCGCCGCGCGTGCAGCCATTTGATCGCGTGTCCAGGCCATGGTGAAGCTCCTTATACGATACGGATGGTGCGCTGCTCGATGCGCTTCTCGGGGTTGGCGTTCAGCACGATACGGTGCACATAGATGCCGGGCAGATGGATGTGGTCGGGGTCGAAAGCGCCGGTCTCGACGATTTCTTCCACTTCGACGATCGTGACCTTGCCGGCCATCGCCACGTTGGGGTTGAAGTTGCGAGCGGTGCGGCGGAACAGCAGGTTGCCGGAACGGTCGGCCTTCCAGGCCTTGACGAGCGACACGTCGGGAACGAGCGAACGCTCCATCACATAGGTTTCGCCATCGAATTCACGGGTTTCCTTGCCGTCGGCCACGACGGTGCCCACGCCGGTCTTCGTGAAGAAGGCCGGAATTCCGGCGCCGCCTGCGCGCAGCTTTTCTGCCAGCGTGCCCTGCGGCGTGCACTCGAGCTCGAGTTCGCCTGCCAGATACTGGCGTTCGAATTCCTTGTTCTCGCCGACATACGAAGCGATCATCTTGCTGATTTGACGGGTTTCCAGCAACTGACCCAGGCCAAAGCCGTCGACGCCCGCGTTATTGCTGATGCAGGTCAGGTTCTTAACCCCGGTATCGCGCAGCGCCGCGATCAGCGCCTCGGGAATACCGCAGAGGCCGAAGCCGCCCACGGCGATCGTCTGACCATCGGCCACTACGCCTTCCAGTGCTTCTGCGGCGCTTGCAAAGACTTTATTCATTACACCCTTCCTTGTGTAAAACTAAGTATTGAGGCTGATGCATGCAGCCGTTGCCGGAGGCACGGCCCGCATGTCGAAAGCTGGTCACTGAAACAGCGGGGTCACGCCTGCGCGGGCCCGAACGCGCCCAGCAGACGTTCGCGTTCATCGTCGCTCCAGGGCGAAGACCTGCCCGTTTCGGGATCGGTGCCGACGACGATATTTCGAGCGCGTGCATAAGGCCCACTGTCGTCGCCCTGAACGTGAATGTCGACCGAGACCTCGATGCTCGAGCGGCCCAGCCGCAGCAAACGCATGTGCATTTCGATAGTGGCCGGCCAGAGTATGGGCCGCAGGAAATCGCAGGCGCTGTGTGCCAGCACGAACTCGCGGCCGGAGCCGGGATCGCCCACTGCCGCGGAGCGAAAGAAATCCATGCGGGCTTCTTCCATGTAACGGAAGTACAGCGTGTTGTTCACATGGTTGAGGGCATCGAGATCGCCCCAACGCACCGGCATCACAAAGCGATGAACGCCCGTGGCCTGGTCTTCACCCGTGTGCGGTCGGGCTTCGTTGGCATGCTGTTCCAAACCCGCAGTCTCCTTATTGTTTCAGCGTCGTCAAAGTATAACGGTGAAGGCAGTTTCGTGGCAGCGCAACAATTTTGGAAAGCTGCATTTACAATCGGCCTATCATTTACAGGAAAAAGCTCGGAACGTCGTGGCCCGTTCCACCGACTGAACGACTGCTAGGAGAGACAAAAAGCCATGGCTGAACGCGAATCAATGGAATACGACGTGGTGGTGGTGGGCGGCGGCCCCGGTGGGCTCGCTGCCGCCATTCGCCTCAAGCAGCTGGCCGCCGAGCAAGACCACGATATCAGTGTCTGCGTGCTCGAAAAGGCGTCCGAAATCGGTGCCCACACCCTTTCCGGCGCGGTCATCGACCCGGCTGCACTCACTGAACTGATCCCCGACTGGAAAGAGAAAGGCGCACCGCTCGATACACCGGTGACCGAAGACCGCTTCCTGTTCCTGACCGAAACCGGCAGCCGCGCCACCCCGCAGTGGCTGCTGCCGGAATGCTTTCATAACGAAGGCAACTACATCGTGCGCCTGGGCCACGTCGTTCGCTGGCTTGGCGAGCAGGCCGAGGCGCTGGGCGTGGATATCTTCCCCGGCTTTGCGGCCAAGGAAGTGCTCTACGACGAGAACGGTGCGGTCAAAGGCGTCGCAACAGGCGACATGGGCGTGAGCCGCGACGGCCAGCCCACCGGCGCCTATCAGCCGGGCATGGAACTGCACGCACGCTACACCATCTTCTCAGAAGGCTCGCGCGGCCAGCTGGGCCGCGAACTGATCGACCGCTACAAGCTCGACGCCGGTCGCGACCCGCAAAGCTACGCGATCGGCATCAAGGAAATGTGGGTAGTCGACCCCTCACAGTCGCGCCCCGGCACGGTGATCCACACATCGGGCTGGCCGCTCGATTCCGACACCTACGGCGGTTCCTTCCTGTACCACATGAACGACAATATCGTGGTGGTGGGCCTGGTGGTCGGCCTCGACTACGCCAACCCCTGGCTTTCACCCTTTGAAGAGTTCCAGCGCTACAAGACCCACCCCGCGATTCGCCCCATCTTTGAAGGCGGCAAGCGCATCGCCTACGGCGCGCGCTCGCTGACGGCGGGCGGGCTGCTTTCGCTGCCCAAGCTGTGCTTCCCGGGCGGTGTTCTGGTCGGCTGCGAAGCCGGCACCCTGAATGCATCCCGCATCAAGGGCAGCCATGCGGCCATCAAGACCGGCTCGCTGGCAGCAGAAGCCGCATTCGACGCGCTCAAGGCCGGCCGCAGCCGCGACGAACTGGTCGCCTACCCGCACGCCTTCGAGGCTTCCTGGCTACATGCCGAGTTGAACAAGGCGCGCAACTTCAAGCAGTGGTTCAAGAAGGGTCGCACCATCGGCACGCTCATGACCGGTATCGAGCAATGGCTGCTCAAGGGCAAGATGCCCTGGACTATCCACCGCAAGAAACCCGATCACGCCTGTCTGCAGCCGGCTGCCGAATGCGCTCGCATCGAATACCCGAAGCCCGACGGCAAGCTCACGTTCGATCGCCTGAGTTCGGTCTTCATCTCGAACACCAATCACGAAGAAGACCAGCCGATTCACCTCACACTGAAAGACGACACGGTGCCGGTCGCCGTGAACCTGCACAAGTACGGCGGTCCCGAATCGCGCTACTGCCCGGCGGGTGTGTATGAGTTCGTGAAAGATGACGACGGCCAGGACCGCCTGCAGATCAATGCGCAGAACTGTGTGCACTGCAAGACCTGCGACATCAACGACCCCACCCAGAACATCGTGTGGGTGGCACCTCAGGGCGGCGAAGGGCCGGTGTACAACGGCATGTAGGCGGGTTCGGCCGCGCCCCGGATCACACCCGGCGCGGCCTCAGGGCGGCCAGATTCACAATCACCAGGCCCAGCACAATGCTGCTGATGCCGCCCAGCGTGGACCAGTCGGGTGTTTCGCCCAGCAGCAGCCAGGCGAGCACCACCGCCAGCACGGGCACGCCCAGGCTCGACATGCCCACCACGGCCACACTCACCCGACGCACCACCGAAAGCCACAGCCACCAGCCCAGCGCCGAGGCCAGAACCCCCATGTACGCCAGGCCCATGAACAATTCCACGGCCCACACCGTGGGCTGCTGAGGCATCAAAAGCGTGAGCGGCAGGCACAGAAGCGCCCCCAACAACATTTGCCACGTGATGAAATTCAGCATGGCGGGCGCGCGCTCCTGAAACAGCTTCTTGCTCAGCACCACGCCCGCACCCCAGAACAGGCCGGAAATCAGACCCGGAATCAGCGCGAGCACGTTGCCCACGCCCTTCCAGGGTGCGATCACGAGCACCAAGCCCATGGCCGCCAGCACGAAGGCCACCAGGTGCAGCCGCGTCGGGCGCTCGCCCAGCACCGGCCACGCGATGGCCGCGGCCCAGAACGGCATGGTGTAGGCCAGAAACACAACCTGCCCTGCCCCACCCCCCATGGTGAGCCCCACCTGCCCCAGCAGCTGGAAGCCGCTCGTCTGCAGCACGGCCACTGCGAGCGACAGGCCGAGCGGGGGCACCTCGAAGCGCTGGCCAAGTG
>JAEZGR010000117.1 GCA_023437255.1 Pseudomonadota bacterium
CGTGCGCACCGCGGGGTCGCGGGCGCACGGGTTTCCGTGTTTCACTAACTGCGAGTTTCATGAACGTACGCGAGTACTATCGGCAGTCGCTGGCCGAACGCGGCTATCAGCCTGATTCGGCCCAGGAAGCGGCCATCGACCGCCTGCAGGTCTTCTACGATGACTGGGTCAATTTCAAGAAAGCGCGCTCATCGCGCCTGAAGAAGCTGCTCAAGCGCCCTGCGGTGCCGCGGGGCGTGTATCTGTGGGGGGGTGTGGGCCGAGGCAAGAGCTTCATCATGGACGCCTTCTACCTCACCGTGCCTGTCAAGCGCAAGACCCGCCTGCACTTTCACGAGTTCATGCGCGGCGTTCATGCCGAACTCAAGCAGGTCAAGGGGCAACAGGATCCGCTCGACGAAGTGGCCCGTCGCATTGCGCGGCGTTATCGGCTCATCTGCTTCGACGAGTTCCACGTTTCCGACGTGGCCGACGCCATGATCCTGCACAAGCTGCTGCTGGGCCTGTTCGAGCATGGCACCTCGTTCGTCATGACCTCGAATTACGAACCCGACACACTGTACCCGGAAGGTCTGCATCGCGACCGGATTCTGCCCGCCATCGCGCTCATCAAGGCGCGCATGGATATACTCAACGTAGATACAGGCACCGATTACCGCCGCCGTAGTCTCGAGCAGGTCCGCATGTATCTGACACCGCTGTCAGAACAAACCACGGCTGAGCTCAAGGCCGATTTCGAACGCCTGGCCGATACGGCGCCCATGCCGCCCACACTGCTGGTCGAGAACCGCGAATTGCCCGCGGTTGCGCTGGCCGGCAGCGTCGTGTGGTTTGATTTTGCCACCCTGTGCGGCACGCCGCGTTCACAGAACGATTATCTCGAGCTGGCGAGTCGCTTTCAGACCGTGATTCTTTCCGATGTGCCCCGCATGACCGCCAGGCAGGCTTCCGAAGCTCGGCGTTTCACCTGGCTGATCGACGTTTTCTACGATCACAAGGTCAAGCTGATCATGTCGGCCGAGTGTCCGCCCGAGGAGCTTTATACTCAGGGGCCCATGTCCAACGAGTTCCATCGCACGGTATCCCGCATCGTCGAGATGCAGTCGCGCGAATATCTCGAGTCAGAGCGCAGGGCGGCCGTCACGCTGTAGTGGCAGGGCGGTGCCCGCGTCTTACCAGAAGCACACTACTATGAATACGCGAGTCCTCACCGGCATCACCACGACCGGCACGCCCCACCTTGGCAATTATGCGGGTGCCATCCGGCCTTCCATCCAGGCCAGCACCCGGCCCGATGTCGACGCCTTCTATTTCATGGCCGACTATCACGCTTTGATCAAGTGTGATGATCCGGCGCGTATCGCGCGTTCGCGGCTCGAGATCGCGGCCACGTGGCTGGCGGCGGGGCTCGACCCGGAGCGCGTCACCTTTTACCGGCAGTCCGACATACCCGAGATCCCCGAACTGTGCTGGATGCTGAACTGCGTGACCGCCAAGGGGCTCATGAATCGGGCGCATGCCTACAAGGCAGCGGTCGACCAGAATGTGGCGCGCAATGTCGACGAAGACGACGGCGTCACCATGGGCCTGTTCTCGTACCCGGTCCTCATGGCCGCCGACATTCTGATGTTCAACGCCCAGAAGGTACCCGTGGGGCGTGACCAGATCCAGCATCTGGAAATGGCGCGTGATATCGCCCAGCGCTTCAATCATCTGTATGGGCAGGGCAAAGAGCTGTTCGTGCTGCCGGAAGTGCAGATCGATGACGAGGTGGCCACGCTGCCCGGCCTCGACGGGCGCAAGATGTCCAAGAGCTACGACAACACGATTCCGCTGTTCGAGGGCGGCAGCAAGGCCATGCGGGCGGCAGTCATGCGTATCGTGACCGACTCGCGCGGCCCGGGCGAACCCAAGGACGCTGAAGGCTCGCACCTGTACACCCTGTATCGCGCCTTCGCCACGCCTGCAGAGTCGGCTGGCTTCCGCAAAGCGCTCGAAGAAGGCCTGGCGTGGGGTGAGGCGAAGACACAACTTTGTGAACGCATCGAAGCCGAGTTGGGGCCGATGCGCGACCGCTACGAAGACTTCATTGCCCGGCCCGAGCGCATCGAAGATATTCTGCAGGCGGGCGCCGAGAAGGCGCGGCGCATGTCTGCGCCCTTCATGGAGCAGTTGCGTGAGGCGGTCGGCCTGCGCCGCGTGGTCGGAGTGCCTGCCGGCGCGGCGGCTGCCGACGGCGCCAAGGCCAAGGGCAAGCAAGCCCGGTTCGTGAGCTTCCGCGATACCGATGGCAGCTTCCGTTTCAGGCTTGTGGCCGGCGACGGCCGCGAGCTGCTGCTCTCGGAATCGTTCGATGACCCCAAGGCCGCCGGTGCGGTGATCAAGGCGCTGCAGGAACCGGATGCTCTGGCCCGTCTGGCAACGACGAACGAGGGCGCTACCGAGGTTCAGATCGAGGGCCGCGTGGTGTGCCGCTATCCGGCAGAATCGGCGGCAGATATAAAGGACGCGCTCGCGTCGTTCCAGAGCTGATCGTCTTGCCGTGCGGGGCGGTGTTCGTTTCGCGCACTCATCGCAGCACGGCGATCCTGCTGCCGCAGCCAGGGCCGTGTCGTCCCGGCTGCGGTTGATAGTCGAATCTTAACGCTTCAATTTGGCAAAAGCCGCGGCCATGGCGCCCACGGGCTCGGCATTGCTGCGGCCGCCGCTGTTGCGTCCGTTACCGCGCCGCTCCCGGTCATTGCGTGCGTTGCCGGCATCACCGGAAGCCCGCCGCGCCGGTGCGGCGTCGTCGTTCAGGCGCATGGTGAGCGAAATCCGCTTGCGGGCGACATCGACTTCCAGCACCTTAACCTGCACGGTCTGACCGACGCGCACCACGTCGCGCGGGTCCTTCACGAACGATTCCGACAGCGCCGAAATATGCACCAGGCCGTCCTGGTGCACGCCGATGTCGA
>JAEZGR010000123.1 GCA_023437255.1 Pseudomonadota bacterium
TGGTGCCGCGCACGGCCTCGGGCAGGTCCTCGCGCATCATGGAAAGCCCCTTCACATGGGCCTCGTAGATCACCGTCTTCGACCAGGGTGTGTCGGGTCGCCCACGGCTTTCCCAGTCGAATAGATCATGGGTGACCACGCCCTTGGGGACATAGGCCGCAGAATCACGCCTGTCCATTGACAGGTCGGCCTTCGGGTGACGCACCCGATAGCCGAATACGGCGTCGTTCCATTGCACGGCGCCCAGAATCTGCCTCGCGTACGGGTCCAGCAGCAGCTTTGCAGGGTTGAAGCGATGGCCGTGGCGCGGGTCGTACGGGCCATGGGCCCGGAAGCCATAGACCAGGCCAGGTTCCGCCTCGGGCAGGTAACCGTGCCACACTTCATCGGTGCACTCCGGCAATGCGTAGCGGCGCCGTTCACGGCGGCCGTCCGAATCGAACAGGCACAGCTCCACCTTCGACGCATGGGCGGAAAACACGGCGAAGTTCACACCCGAACCGTCGAACGTTGCGCCAAGCGGCCAGGGCTTGCCGGCTTCCAGTGAGGGGACTCGGAAGACACTCTTAGTCATTGCCATTCTCCTGCAACCCGATTGCGGGCGTGAGCATGAGGGTTGAGAGAGGCGGCAGCACGAGGCTGACGCTGCAAGGCTGGCCGTGCGAACCCGGGTGGGACGCCTCTACCGCCCCCCCATTGCCCATGCCGGAACCGCCGTAGACGTCGGCATCCGTATTGAGGATCTCGTTCCAGGTGCCCGCCAGCGGCACGCCGATGCGGTAGTCATGACGCGGCACCGGGGTCATGTTGCAGACCACCAGCACGCATTCGCCCTGGTGTCTGCGCAAGAATGCAAACACGCTGTTTTCGACGTCGTCGCCGATCACCCACGCAAAACCCTCGGGGCTCGAATCGGATCCATGCAGCGCAGCGTGGCGCCGGTACACGTGATTGAGGTCGCGAACCACTGCCTGCACCCCCGCGTGCGCTGGGGAAGCCAGCGCCGCCCAATCCACCTGAGCGTCGTGGTTCCACTCGCTCCATTGCGCGATGTCACCACCCATGAACAGCAGCTTCTTGCCGGGATGCCCCCACATGAAGCCCAGGTAGGCGCGCAGGTTGGCAAAGCGCTGCCAGTCATCGCCGGGCATGCGAGCGAGTAGCGAGCCCTTGCCATGCACCACCTCGTCATGCGAAAGCGGCAGAATGAAATGCTCTGAATACGCATACACCATGCCGAAGGTCATGTCGTGGTGATGATGGCGGCGATGCACCGGATCCTTGCCCATGTAGCGCAGGGTGTCGTGCATCCAGCCCATGTTCCATTTGTACTGAAAGCCCAACCCGCCGGCATGCACCGGCGCGCTCACGCCCGGCCATGCAGTCGACTCTTCAGCCACCACCATCGCGCCGGGCGCCTCCTGCGCCAGCAGCTCATTGAGATCACGCAGGAACGCAACCGCCTCCAGGTTCTCTCGTCCGCCGTATGCGTTGGGCTGCCATTGACCCGATTCCCGGCTGTAATCGAGGTAAAGCATCGACGCCACCGCGTCAACGCGCAGACCGTCGACGTGGTAGCGTCGTGTCCACTCCAGCGCGCTGGCCAGCAACAGGTTGCGCACCTCGTTGCGACCAAAGTTGTAGATGAGTGTGTTCCAGTCGGGATGAAAGCCCTGGCGCGGATCGAGGTGCTCATAGAGCGCGGTTCCATCAAAGCGCGCCAAACCGTGCTCATCGGTCGGAAAATGCGCCGGCACCCAGTCCAGAATCACGCCGATGCCGGCGCCATGGCAGGCGTCCACGAAGGCGGCAAACTCTTGTGGGCTGCCGTGACGGGCCGTGGGCGCGAAAAGACCGAGGGGCTGATAGCCCCATGAACCACCGAACGGATGCTCGGTGATGGGCAGCAGTTCGATATGGGTGTAGCCCATGTCCGCGACGTAGCGGATCAGGTCTGCCCCGGTCGTCGCCCAGCTCGGATGCTCCCGCTCGCCGTCACGCCGCCAGGATCCGAAATGCACTTCATAGATCGACATTGACGCATCGTGTGCCTGCCGTTTCGCCCGGCTCTGCATCCACGCGTCGTCGGTCCAGGTGAACGGCTTGCCGTCGCAGACCACGGAGGCCGTCGCGGGCGGCAGTTCGGTGCAACGCGCAAGCGGATCCGCCTTAAGAGGCAGCAAATGGCCGCCAGAATCCCACACCGCGTACTTGTAGCGGGCGCCTGCATCTGCATCGGTTACAAATACTTCCCACACGCCGCACTCGCGGCGCAAGTGCATGGGATGCCGCTCAGGATCCCAGCCATTGAAGTCCCCCATGACCGAGACTCGGCTGGCATTTGGCGCCCACACGGCAAAGCGCACACCGCGGCAGCCCTCATGTTCAACAAGATGGGCACCCAGGCAGTCGGCGAGATTCCAATGGCGGCCCTCGGCAATGAGGTGCAGGTCGAGCTCACCCAGCAGTGGGGCAGGTCGCATCATACACCTCCTCCGATCCCGCCGCCCTGAAGCAGACGGTCCATGACACGGCGCAGGCCACGCAGAGGCACGCCGATCCAGTC
>JAEZGR010000149.1 GCA_023437255.1 Pseudomonadota bacterium
CCGTTTGTCGGGGTGTTCATTGCACGTATTTCCCGAGGGCGCACCATTCGCCAGTTCGTGGGTGGTGTGTTGTTGATGCCAACGGGATTCACGTTCATGTGGATGACGGTGTTCGGCGACAGTGCCATCCACTTCATCATAGCGGAGGGAGTGGAGAGTCTCGGCGAGACGGTCAGCGCCGATGCCACTCTCGCACTGTTTGTCTTCCTCGAGCAGTTGCCCTGGTCCACGCTGACCTGCGGGGTTGCCGTGGCCATGGTGCTGGTGTTCTTCGTGACATCGGCCGATAGCGGTGCGCTTGTCGTGGATCAGCTGGCTGCGGGAGGGGCGGTCGATGCGCCGGTGTGGCAGCGCATCTTCTGGTCCTTGTTGATGGGCGCGGCAGCGATCGTGCTTCTGCTGGCCGACGGCCTGTCGGCTTTGCAGACCGCAACCATCGCCACGGCATTGCCGTTTTCCATCATTCTGCTGATCTCGATCTGGGGCCTTTTCAAGGCATTGAAGCTCGATGCGACCAAGCGGCAGCTGCGTTCGCGCAGCCTGAGTCGCGGTTCAGCCAGCGTATCGGAAGAAACCTGGGAGCAGCGCCTGCGCAATATGGTCATGATGCCGCGCCGGCGTCATGTGGAGCGCTTCATCCAGGAGGTGGTTCGCGGTGCGATGGAAGACGTGACCCAGGAATTCTCAAAACAGGGTTACGAAGTACGCATTGAAGACGGGGAAGACGGCATGCTTACGCTGGTGGTGCACCATGGAGAACATCTCGACTTCGCGTACAGCGTGTTCCCGGTCGAGGTGTACCGGCCCAGCCTCACACCCGAGGAACTCGAAAACGATGAGACGTCGCGTTACTACCGTGCCGAGGTCCACCTGGGTGAGGGTGGCCAGGATTACGACCTCATGGGCTGGAGTCGCGAACAGATCATCGGCGACATTCTTGATCAATATGAGCGGCACCGGCACTATCTGCGACTCACTTCGTGAGGTGTGGGAGTTTCAGGTGTCGTGGCCGGCGCGCGATGAGGTGGTGTTTGCCATAGAACCGGTGGCACCAAGCGCGCCAGCCGGTTCGCCGTGTGGGCGGTCAGGCGTCCGGCGACCGCTCGCCCGGTGAAATTCCGCCACGGTCATTCAGGGCTTCGAAGTCGCCGCTGCCCAGTTCAATGATGCCGTCGGTGCTCGGGGTATTGACCGTCGAAAGCGCAACTTCAGTAATGCGATCGCGGCCCTTGTCGAACGCTTCGAGCAAGGCGCTGGCCGTTTCATCTTGTGCCTCGAAAGCCTGAAGCAGGGCGTCGCCGGATATTTCGAACTGGCGCCGCTCGGCTCCTGTACCCAGATAGAACCGAATGGCTCCGTTTTCGTATTTGGCCTCGGTCTGTTTTGCAAAATCACCCATGAGCGTGCTCCGAAAGAGAGTTGATACCGACCGGAGTGCGGCAACGCTCGTGCCGCGCTTGTGAACGAACGCTCAGTGAATGTTGCCGCCGTACATGAATTTGGGCATGCTCCAGCCATACTTTATGGCCAGCAGGCGCAGCGTGAGCCCCACGGACATGGCGAAGGCCATGACGAGGTCGTGATGCCAGCCCATGTGTAAACCGCCGATATAGAGCAGCCCGGTGAGGATCGAGACCGTGGCGTACAGCTCTGCCCTGAAGAGCAGCGGAATGCTGTTGCACAGAATGTCGCGCAGGACGCCGCCCACGCAACCGGTGATCATGCCCGACGCCACGATCACCACTACCGGAAGATCCAGGCCGATGGCAACGTTGCAGCCGATAACGGTGAATACGACCAGGCCCACGGCGTCAAGAAACAGGAAGATATTGCGCAGGCGATGCATGTAGCGCGCGAGGGCGATGGTGAGCAATGCCGCCCCGGCAGTGAGCAGCAGATAGGAGGGGTTCCCCACCCAGGTGAGGGGGTAGTGCCCGAGCACCACGTCGCGCACGGAACCACCACCGAGCGCGGTCACGCAGCCGAGCATGCCAACGCCGAACCAATCCATTTCGCGTTTGCCGGCGGCAAGCGCGGCCGTCATCGCCTCGGCGACTATGGCCACGAGAAAAAGCGCGTGCAGAAGCAAGGTGACTTCGGACGTACTATTCATGGGCGAATAGTATGGCACCCGCGGAGTGGGCTGCATAGAAATTTTGTGAGGCCCGCGTTGCCGGACGTGCCTGCTCGGCGGGGCGTTTGACGCCGCTGCACGGTAGCGCAATCGGGCGGTCGATTCCTTGGCGCAGGTTAAGCTTTCGCGCGATCTGGCAGTTCTTTGTGTTTCGGGGCTTTTTGCTGCTTATACGTATTGTGGGGTCCCGCCTCGTTTTGCATCATTCCATCGTTGAATCGTCATAACGGAGAACCTCATGCGAGAGCGCCTCGATTGTGCTGTACTGCAGACACGTTGTACGTTGGACTGGACTCAACCCATACTGGGGCAGCATGCCGGCGGCCGCCTGCATCTGCACGGTTACGATGTGCTGGTCGACCTCAATCGAGACGATGCCCATGCCGTGCTTGGCAGCGCCTCCATGGCGCTGCGGCGTTTCGACGTCTGCCTCATGCCGGTGTCGCCTGCCACGCTGTCGTGGGCGCGAACATCCCTCTCCCATGCGCGCCATCGCCTGCATACGCCGGTCATGGCGCTGGTGCGCGATCTCACCGCGGCGGGCCTGCACGATCTGTACGGCCTGGGCGTCGCCGACTTCCTGCGAGCGCCCTTTTGCGGTCATGAAACGCGCGTGCGTATCGAGCGCCTGCTCGATGGTCGCCGGGCCGGCACTCCCCAGAGCGAATTGGCAGGCGATCAGCGCTACGCCGAAAGCATTGCGGGCGACCAGGCCGGCGGCACCGTGCAGGAAGCATCCGTTCCCGAGCTCGAGGCCTATGCAATTGCTGCAGCGTCGCGCTGTGCATCGTCAAGCGAGACCTTTCGCGATGCAAAGAGCAAAGTCATCGAACATTTCGAGCGCGCCTATATCACTGCGGCCCTCGGCCGTCACGAAGGCAACATCACAATGGCGGCGCGTGCTGCCCAAAAGCATCGGCGCGCCTTCTGGGCGCTCATGCGCAAGCACGACATCGACGCCAACCCGTTCCGGCCGACTGTCCTCCCTCAGCAGGCCGGCGTAGCCCCTGTTTCCACCGATGCTCCCTGCCGCGACATCACGCGCCAGCATCGTCCCGGCAGTGCCGCGCGCCGCCTTGTGGTGGCGGGCAGGCGGGTCAGCCCCTACATTTCTGGTGGAGGGTAAAATCGGGCAAACTCATTGAAAGGATTGCCGTGAATTTCCCTGCCCTCAAGAACGACGTTTTCCTGCGCGCCTTGATGCGTCAGCCAGTTCCCTACACGCCTCTCTGGATGATGCGCCAGGCCGGTCGTTATCTGCCCGAGTACAACGAAACCCGTGCGCGAGCCGGGTCGTTCATGGCGCTGGCGCAGAATCGTGAATACGCCTGTGAGGTCACATTACAGCCATTGCTGCGCTTCGAGCTCGACGCCGCCATCCTGTTTTCCGATATTCTTACCGTGCCGCATGCCATGGGCCTGGGGCTCGACTTCGTCGCCGGCGAGGGCCCGCGCTTTGCGCATCCCTTGCGCCACGAAGACGACGTTCGAAAGCTGGCCGTGCCCGACATGAGCCGCCTGCAATATGTATTCGACGCCGTCACCCTGATCCGCCGCGAACTCGACGGCCGTGTTCCGCTCATCGGTTTTGCCGGCAGCCCGTTTACCATTGCCTGCTACATGGTCGAAGGGCAGGGTTCCGACGACTATCGCTTGATCAAGAGCATGCTGTATTCGCGCCCCGATCTGGCGCACCGCATCCTTCAAATCAATGCCGAAGCCACCATCCAATACCTCAACGCTCAGATTCAGGCGGGGGCACAGGCCGTCATGATCTTCGACAGCTGGGGCGGCGTACTGGCGCACGACGCGTTCCAGGAGTTCTCGCTGGCCTACACGCGCAAGGTGGTGCAGGGGCTGGTACGGGAACGCGAAGGCCGCGCCGTGCCGGTCATCGTGTTCACAAAGGGTGGTGCCCTGTGGGCCGAAGACATTGCTGGGCTCGGCGCCGATGCCATGGGCCTCGACTGGACAGCCAGCCTGGGCCAGGTGCGTCAGCGAGTTGTCGACAAAGTGGCGCTCCAGGGCAATCTCGATCCCATGGTGTTGTTCGCACCCGAAGCTGCGATCCGCGAACAGGCTCGCAAGGTGATCGACGATTACGGCCCCGTTGGCAGTGGCGGCCACGTGTTCAATCTTGGGCATGGCATTTCACGGTTCACCCCGCCGGAATCGGTCTCGGTGCTGGTTGATGAAGTGCACACGTACAGCCGCCGCATGCATCAAGCCTGAAAATGGGGGAAATCCCTCGTTGCGGGGCGGCAGTGAGCTGTGGTTATACACAACTTTCGTTGCCCTGCAACATTCGGAATGAATGTGCAGGCTCATGTGGCATTTGAGTGTAGTGCATTGAAATATAAGAACATTTACTGTTTTCGGCGTCGCAAGGACGCGAATGGTCACTAAAGAAACCTCGCAACTCAGAAGTTTTCACCCATTTTTCCCCAAAGTTATCCACAGCTTGTCCTTGGGGTTCGCACAAAGCACGAAAACGCGCGCCTTGCGCAGTTAAATCAAGAAATCGCTTTAAGTTGATGCCGGCACCCTCCCACGATTCAGGTTCCGACGGCGCTAGCACGGACGCGTCTGACGTCGCCATCTGTTACGCGCGGGTGGCGCTCGACGTCCCGTTGCCCGGGCTATTTGATTACTGCAGCGCACAAGCGGTGGCGGTCGGCCAGCGCGTAATCGTTCCGTTTGGCAGGCGTGAGCTGGTGGGGGTGGTCATCGAATGTCCGGAGTCGCCTGCGGTGCCCCCGGAGCAACTTCGCAGTGTGCTGCAAGTGCTCGACGATTTGCCCCCGATGCCCGCCGACTGGATCGCGCTCATGGCGTTCGCTGCGCGTTATTACCAGCGGCCGTTGGGTGAGGTCATGCTGCCCGCTCTTCCGCCGCCATTGCGCAAAGCGTCGGCGTACACTGGCAAGCGCGCCGCCGGTGGCCCTGTTCGCCGGCTTGAAAAGCGACTGAAAAAGGTTGGCGGGCAGGCCGGGTCCGATTGGCATGTGCCGACAGTGGCGGGGCCAGAGCTGAACGAGGCTCAGGCGACGGCAGTGGCTGCGATCGAGGCCATCCGTGGCCACGGGGTGATGCTTTTGCGCGGTGTCACGGGCAGCGGCAAGACAGAGGTCTATTTGCGTGCCGCAC
>JAEZGR010000199.1 GCA_023437255.1 Pseudomonadota bacterium
ACGGGGCGGCATCAAGCCCTGGCGCCGGTCCTTGCGTCAGGCGGTACCGGCCAGCATTGGCGTGCATCATCTGCTGGCGTCATCGGCCATTCCGTTCGTGTTTCCCGCGCAGGCAATGTTGGTTCACGGCCACACTGAATGGTGCGGCGATGGCTCGATGCGGCATCTGGCGCCCATCAGCCCGGCCATCCACCTGGGTGCGGAAAAAATCTTTGTCGTAGGAACGAGTTACCGCGACGAGACCCACCCTGAACTACGCTCTTCAGACCCGCCGTACCCCTCATTGGCGCAGATCGGTGGTCATGCGCTATTCAGTATTTTCCAGGATACCGTCGCAAGCGATTTTGAAAGTATGGAAAGGGTCAATAACCTGCTTGCCTTGCTGCCTCCAAATGTATTAAAAAGCCAGTCGCTGCGCCCGGTCCGCATGTTGGCCATCACACCGAGCCGATCGCTTGATGAACTGGCCATGGCCCACTACAGGCAGATGCCCCGGGCGGCACGTACCCTCTTTGCCGTTCTCGGTGTATCGTCGAGGTCCGGGAGCAGGGCAGGGGCCGCCCTGATCTCTTATTTGTTGTTTGAGGGGAGCTACACGCAGGCACTTATCGAGTTGGGCCGCGCCGATGCCATGAGCCGGGCGGACGAAGTGCATGCGTTTTTCAAGGAGACGCCCGGATGAGCCAGGTGCAATCATTGCAGGAAAAATTGCAGAAAGGTGGCTTGGTGGACGTTTCATCCACAGAGCGGGATGAAGTGATGAAGGCCGCCGCCCAGGAAGGCCTGACCACGTTCGTGGTCGATTGCGACCGCGCGCGCAGCCGGTCTGCCGTGCTGCGTGCGGTTGTGAAGGCTGTGGATTTCCCCGAATTCTTCGGCGGCAACCTCGACGCGCTCTACGACTGTCTGTGCGACACGGTGCTCGACCAAAAGGTCGGCCTGTTCTTGTGGTTCCACAATCTTCATTCGGGCGACGCCGCCCTTGAAGAAGACTCCGTCGCCATCGAGAACGTGTGCAACGATGCGGTTGAATTCGCTGCCAACAATGGCCGCGTCTTCGCCTATCACATCGTGCACGCCGGCCGGCATCCCGACCCCGAGCCCGGTGTCGCGCCTACGCCGTATTCCGGTTCGGCCGACGAATAAACTTCACGTGCCGGGCTGGTGCGTTCACGCCCAGCCCTTCATGGCCGCCAGTGCCGCCATCAGTGCAACCCCGGCGGTTTCGGTGCGCAATACGCGGGGCCCGAAACTGACCGCGCGCAGGCCGTAGCTTCGCACCAGATCCAGTTCCTCCTCAGACCAACCACCCTCGGGCCCGACCAGCAGGGCCAACGGGCCGTCGTGGGCATGGATGGCTTGCGCCAGGCTTTGATCCGCCTCGGGGTGGCACGCCAGGCGCAGCAGGCCCGGCTCCGATTCGCTCGCCAGCCACTCAGCCAGCGTCTGGGGCGGGGCGACCTGCATGATGCGGTTGCGCCCGCATTGTTCGCTTGCCGCAACCGCGATGCGCTGCCAGTGCTGCAGGCGCTTCTCGCGGCGTTCGCCCGTCAGTTGAACGACGCTGCGTCGTGCCGCAATGGGTACGAGTTGCGAGACGCCCATTTCGACGGCTTTCTCGGTGATCCAGTCCATCTTGTCTGCCGCTGCAATGCCCTGCACGAGTACGGTGCGCACGGGCAGTTCGGCCTCGGCCGCAACGTGGACGCCCACGTGAGCGTCAGCTCGCCGGCCTTCGACTTGCAGTTCTGCCAGGTAATGGCCGCCCTCACCATTGAACAAAATGATGGGGGCCCCGTCGCGCAGGCGCAAAACGCGCACGGCGTGATGGGCCAGCGCCTCGGGAAGCGTGATGGTCTGGCTCTCGGCCAGGGGCAAGGGGCAGTAAAAGCGGGGCAGGCTCATGCGGTGACGGCGCGAGGAAGCAGAAAGACGGGTTCCGATACAGGCTCAATGATACCTTCCGGGGCCTTTTGGCCGTCAGGTGCGGCGCGGGCTATACAGTCGTGCGGGTGGTAAAATCCCTAGCTTTGTAAACTCTTAGAACGGGGCCAGCCGGCAGCCACCGCCCGCGCCTCATCGCAAATTCCCAATGAGCCACTCGCCCGCCCAAGTCATGTCCATGGCGAACGCCATCCGCGCCTTGTCCATGGATGCGGTTCAACAAGCCAATTCGGGGCACCCCGGCGCACCCATGGGCATGGCGGAAATCGCCGTGGCCCTGTGGTCGCGCCATCTGCGCCACAACCCCGCTGATACGGCCTGGCCCGACCGCGATCGCTTCGTGCTGTCTAACGGCCATGGTTCGATGCTGATCTACTCGCTGCTGCACCTCACCGGCTACGATCTGCCCATCGAGGAACTCAAGCAGTTCCGTCAGCTGCACTCGCGCACGCCGGGCCACCCCGAAGTCGGAATCACTGCGGGGGTCGAGACCACCACCGGTCCGCTGGGGCAGGGCATTGCCAACGCCGTGGGCATGGCGCTCGCCGAAGCACTGCTGGCTGCCGAATTCAACCGTGACGGCCACACCATCGTTGATCACCACACCTACGCATTCGTGGGCGACGGATGCCTCATGGAAGGCATCTCCCACGAGGTGTGCTCGCTGGCTGGCACGCTGGGCCTTTCCAAGCTCATCGTGCTGTACGACGACAACGACATTTCGATCGACGGCCGTGTCGAGAACTGGTTCGCCGACGACACCCCGACCCGCTTCGAAAGCTACGGGTGGAATGTGATCCGCGGCGTCGATGGTCACGATGTGGCCGCAGTCGATCGTGCCATCGCACAGGCCAAGCAACAGGCGGCTGGCCCGAATGGCCGGCCCACCCTGATCTGCTGCCGCACCGTCATCGGCAAGGGCGCTCCCAATGCCGCCGGCTCCGAGAAGGTGCACGGTGCGCCGCTGGGCCCCGACGAAATCAACGCCACGCGTCAGGCCATCGGTTGGGAACACGCCCCCTTTGAGGTGCCCGCCGAGGTCTATGAAGCCTGGAATGCCCGCGAGCGCGGCGCCGCGCAGCAGCAGGAATGGCAGACCCGATTCGACGCCTACGCCGCTCAGTATCCCGCCGAAGCCGCCGAGTTCCAGCGTCGCATGGCCGGCGAACTGCCTGCCGACTTTGCCCAGAAGGCACAGGCCTTCATTGCCGCCACCAACGAGAAAGGCGAAACGGTCGCCACCCGCAAGGCATCGCAACTGGCACTCTCGGCCTACGCCGAGATGCTGCCCGAGATGCTGGGTGGCTCCGCCGATCTGACCGGATCCAACCTGACCGACTGGAAGGGCGTCGTGCCGGTGCGCGCCGGCGAGTCGCAGATTCAGGCTGGCCGCCACATCAACTACGGGGTGCGCGAGTTCGGCATGGCCGCGATCATGAACGGCCTGGCGCTGCATGGCGGCTACCTGCCATACGGCGGTACCTTCCTCACGTTCTCCGACTACTCGCGCAATGCGGTGCGCATGGCCGCGCTCATGAAGCAGCGTGTGGTGCACGTCTTCACCCACGATTCCATCGGGCTTGGCGAAGACGGCCCCACCCATCAACCGGTCGAGCATGCGGCCAGCCTGCGGCTCATCCCCAATCTGCATGTCTGGCGCCCCTGCGACACCACCGAAACGGCAGTGGCCTGGGCGAGCGCCCTGCAGCGTCCCGCCAGCATCGGCATGGCCGTGCATGAGGGTGGCCCCACGGCCCTGCTGCTTTCGCGTCAGAATCTGCCCTTCGTGGCCCGCGATGAACAGACCATCGCCGCCATCGCGCGCGGCGGCTACGTACTGAGCGACGCGGCCAATGCTCGCGCGGTCATCATCGCCACCGGCTCCGAAGTCGCCCTCGCACTTGAAGCGCAGAAATCGCTGGGCGAGCGCGGTATTCCGGTGCGCGTGGTATCGATGCCCTGCACCGAGCTCTTCGATGCGCAAGATTCGCAGTGGCGCGATTCGGTACTGCCAAAAGGGCTGCCGCGCGTGGCGGTCGAGGCAGGCTGCACCGCCGGCTGGTACAAATATGTCGGCCTCGAGGGCGCCGTCGTGGGCATCGATTCGTTCGGCGAGTCGGCACCGGCAGGCAAATTGTTCAAGCATTTTGGCCTTACTGCGGAAAACGTGGCCGCAGCGGTCGAGCAGGTTCTATAAAGGAGATCCGAAAATGACGATTCGCGTGGCGATCAATGGTTATGGGCGCATCGGCCGCAACATCCTGCGTGCCCACTACGAAGGCGGCAAGAAGCACGATATCGAGATCGTGGCCATCAATGATCTGGGTGCACCCAAGACAAACGCCCACCTCACCCAGTACGACAGCGCCCACGGCCGCTTCCCTGGCGAAGTGTCGGTCGACGGTGACTACATGGTTGTGAACGGCGACCGCATCCGTGTGCTGGCCGAACGTGATCCCGCTGCGCTGCCCTGGGGTGAGCTGAATGTCGACGTCGTGCTCGAGTGCACCGGCTTCTTCACCAGCAAAGAGAAGGCATCGGCCCACCTGAAGGGTGGTGCCAAGAAAGTCATCATTTCCGCCCCCGGTGGCAAGGATGTTGACGCCACGATCGTGTACGGCGTGAACCATGGCGTGCTGAAGGCGTCCGACACGGTGATATCGAATGCATCGTGCACCACCAACTGTCTGGCACCCCTGGTCAAACCGCTGAACGAAAAACTGGGCATTGAAAACGGGCTGATGACCACAATCCACGCCTATACCAATGACCAGGTCCTCACCGACGTCTATCACTCCGATCTGCGTCGCGCCCGTTCCGCCACGCAGAGCATGATCCCCACCAGCACTGGCGCTGCCGCAGCTGTGGGTCTGGTGCTGCCCGAACTGGCCGGCAAGCTCGACGGCTTCGCAATCCGTGTCCCGACCATCAACGTATCGATCGTCGACCTGTCGTTCGTGGCCTCGCGCGACACTTCGGTCGAGGAAGTGAACGGCATCCTGAAGGAAGCCGCACAGGGCGAGCTCAAGGGCATTCTCAATTACACCGACGAGCCGCTGGTTTCGATCGACTTCAACCACAGCCCTGCGTCCAGCACCGTCGACTCCCTGCTCACCAAGGTTTCGGGCCGTCTGGTCAAGGTCTCTTCGTGGTATGACAACGAGTGGGGTTTCTCGAACCGCATGCTCGATACCACTGTCGCATTGATGACCGCGAAGTAAGCAATTCGTCAGTAGTGGCAAGGGCGGGGCAACCCGCCCTCGTCGTTTCACAGCCTTCTTTTGGATCGCATCATGACCTCAGTCCAGACCTTGTCCTCGTTGGCGCAATCCGGTGCATTGGCCGGCAAGCGCGTGTTCATCCGCTCCGACCTGAATGTGCCGCTCGACGGTGATCGCATCACCGAAGACACGCGCGTGCGCGCCTCGGTGCCCGCCATACGCATGGCGCTCGATGCCGGCGCCGCCGTCATGGTCACCTCGCACCTGGGTCGCCCCACCGAAGGCGAGCTGCGGCCCGAAGACACGTTGGCGCCGGTGGCACGGCGGCTTTCCGAGCTGCTGGGGCAGGAAGTGAGGCTGGTGCAGAATTGGGTCGACGGCGTCGAGGTCCAGCCCGGTGAGGTCGTGCTGCTCGAGAACTGCCGCTGCAATCGCGGCGAGAAGGCCAACGACGAAACGCTCTCGCGCAAGATGGCCGCACTCTGCGATGTGTACGTGAACGACGCCTTCGGCACCGCCCATCGCGCCGAGGCCACGACCCACGGCATGGCGCGCTATGCGCCGGCTGCCTGTGCGGGCCCGCTGCTTGAGGCGGAGCTGACGGCGTTGGGTCGCGCGTTGAGCGAACCGCGTCGCCCCCTGGTCGCGATCGTTGCCGGTGCCAAGGTGTCGACCAAACTATCGATACTGCGCGCCCTTTCCGAGAAGGTCGACCAGCTGGTCGTGGGCGGTGGCATTGCCAACACCTTCATGCTGGCCGAAGGACTGCCGGTGGGCAATTCGCTGGTCGAGGCCGACCAGGTCAGTGAGGCGCGAGCGGTGATCGACGCCATGAAGGCGCGCGGAGCCAGCGTGCCGATTCCGGTCGACGTGGTATGCGCTCCCACGTTTGCCGCCGATGCGCCGGCCACCACCAAAGCGGCGACCGAGATCACGGCCGACGACATGGTGCTGGACATCGGTCCGCAAACCGCGCAGATTCTTGCCGATGTGCTCAAGGGTGCCGGTACCATCGTCTGGAATGGTCCCGTGGGCGTGTTCGAATTCGACGCCTTTGCCAACGGCACCGAGGTGGTGGCCCGCGCCATCGCTGAATCGCCCGCGTTCTCGATCGCCGGCGGCGGCGATACGCTGGCGGCCATTGCAAAGTACGGCATCGGCGATGATATCGGCTACATTTCCACCGGTGGCGGTGCCTTCCTCGAGTTTCTCGAGGGTCGCAAGCTACCGGCGGTCGCAGTGCTTGAGGAACGGGCCGCTCAACACCAATAAGCGGTGCGCAATTCGCGGCCGTTGGAGCAGCGGGCCGCCTGCGGCCCAACACGAAGGAGCTGGAATGACGACGACGCATACGAACTTCATCGATAACGAATGGACGGCCGCCTACGACGGGAATACGGTCGATGTGACCGACCCTTCCACCGGCGAAGTCTTTGCGCAGATCGCACGTTCCGGCGGCTCCGAGATCGGTCGCGCCGTGCAGGCGGCGCGCAATGCGTTCAACGGGCAATGGGGCACCATGGCGCCGGCCGCGCGCAGCCGACTCTTGCTAAGGATCGCACATGCCCTGCTTGACCATGCCGACGAGCTGGCCGCACTCGAGCAGCGCGACACGGGCAAGCCGACCAGCCAGGCCAAGGCCGACGCTCAGGCGGTGGCGCGTTACTTCGAGTTCTATGCAGGCGCCGTCGACAAGCTGCATGGCGAAACGATTCCTTTCCCGCAGGAATACACCGTGCTCACGCTGCGTGAGCCGCATGGAGTCACCGGGCATATCGTGCCCTGGAACTACCCGTTGCAAATCTTCGGGCGTAGCGTGGCGGCCTCGCTGGCCGTGGGTAACGCGTGCGTCGTCAAGCCAGCCGAAGACGCCTGCCTCTCGATCCTGCGCGTGGCGCAGATCATGGCCGAGTGCGGCCTGCCCAAGGGCGCGCTGAATATCGTGACGGGCCTGGGAGCCGAGGCCGGCGCGGCGCTGGCCGCGCATCCCGGTGTCGACCACATTTCCTTCACCGGCTCGCCGCAAACCGGCTTGGCGGTCCAGATGGCCGCTGCGGCCAACTTTGTACCGGTGACCCTGGAGCTGGGCGGCAAGTCGCCGCAGCTGGTGTTTTCCGACGCGGATATCGAGGCCGCACTGCCTGTCCTGTTGAATGCGATCATTCAGAACGCGGGCCAGACTTGCTCCGCAGGCAGCCGCGTGCTAATTCAGCGGGCGGTTTACTCCGATGTAATGGGGCGTCTCGCCGAGCTCTTCCAGGCCACCCGTACGGGCGCGGCGACCGACGATCCCGATTGTGGGCCGCTCATCAATGCACGGCAGCTTGCGCGCGTGAAGGGTTTTCTGGAAGAGGCCGATGAGGCGGGAATCTCGGTCCTCGCCAAAGGGCAGCTCGACGCCAATGCGCCGGCCGCCGGCTTTTATCAAGTGCCCGTGTTGCTGGGCGACGTACCGCATGACCACCGTCTGGCACAGGAAGAGATTTTCGGCCCCGTGTTGTGTGCGATTCCGTTCGATACCGAAGACGAGGCCGTGGCCATCGCCAACAGCACGCCTTACGGGCTGGTGGCCGGGGTCTGGACCCAGGACGGCGGGCGCCAGTTTCGTATGGCACGGCGCTTGCGCGCCGGCCAGGTGTTTGTGAACAACTATGGTGCCGGCGGCGGCGTGGAGCTGCCGTTTGGTGGCACCGGCCAGTCGGGCTTCGGGCGCGAAAAGGGATTTGAAGCGTTGTATGGCTTCACCCGCCTGAAGACCGTGGCACTCAAGCATGGGTGAGGCCGCTGCGCGTGACGCCAGAGCGGCGCCAGCAAACATTCTGGTTCACCCTTAAAATCTGACTGATTTCGTATTCAAACCATTTTCAAGACTCAGGAGGTCAAGTCATGGCCCTAGTTTCCATGCGTCAGCTGCTGGATCACGCAGCCGAAAACGGCTACGGCATTCCGGCATTCAATGTCAACAACCTGGAGCAGGTCCAGGCCATCATGGAAGCGGCGGCAGAAACCGACAGCCCGGTCATCATGCAGGCCTCCGCAGGCGCCCGCAAGTACGCCGGTGAAGGTTTTCTCAAGTACCTGATCCAGGCCGCCGTCGAGTCCTACCCCCACATTCCCGTGGTCATGCACCAAGACCACGGTCAGTCGCCCGCCATCTGCCAGGGCGCCATCGACCTGGGTTTCTCCAGCGTCATGATGGACGGTTCGCTGATGGAAGACGGCAAGACCATTGCCGATTACGAATACAACGTCGACGTTACCCGCCGTGTGGTCGAAATGGCCCACAAGCTGGGTGTGACGGTCGAAGGTGAGCTCGGTTGTCTGGGTTCGCTCGAAACGATGATGGGCGACAAGGAAGACGGGCACGGCGCCGAAGGCACCATGACCCGCGACCAGCTGCTCACCGACCCCGAACAGGCCGCTGATTTCGTGCGTCGCACGCAGCTCGACGCGCTGGCGATTGCCATCGGTACCAGCCACGGCGCTTACAAGTTCACTCGCAAGCCCACGGGCGACATTCTGTCGATCCAGCGCGTCAAGGAAATCCACGCCCGCCTGCCCAACACCCATCTGGTGATGCACGGCAGCTCCAGCGTACCCCAGGAACTTCTTGCCGAGATCCGTCAGTTCGGTGGCGACATGAAAGAAACCTATGGTGTGCCGGTCGAAGAGATTCAGGAAGCGATCAAGTACGGCGTGCGCAAGGTCAATATCGACACCGATATTCGCCTTGCCATGACCGGCGCAATCCGCCGCTTCATGGCCGAGAATCCTTCCAAGTTCGACCCGCGTGAATACCTCAAGCCCGCGCGCGAGGCCGCCAAGAAGATCTGCGTGGCGCGCTACCAGCAGTTTGGTACCGCCGGCAACGCCAGCAAGATCAAGCCGGTGCCGCTGTCGGAAATGGCCCAGCGCTACGCTGCAGGCGACCTCAAGCAAGTGGTGCAGTAAGCATCTGCCCGTAACTGAAACGCAAGGACGACATCTTGGTTCAGGCTCTTCATCAATCCACTATCGAATCCTTGCCGCTGCTGGGCCGCGGCAAGGTGCGCGACATGTATGCGGTGGGCGACGACATGCTGCTCATCGTCGCCAGCGATCGCATCTCGGCCTTCGATGTCATTCTTGACGACCCGGTTCCGGGCAAAGGCGAAGTACTCACGCGCATGACCGACTTCTGGCTGCAGAAGCTGGCGCACGTGATTCCCAATCATTCCACCGGCATTGATCCCGCCAGCGTCGTCGCGCCGCATGAGCGCGAGCAGGTGGCGGGCCGTGCCGTGGTGGTCAAGCGCCTCAAGCCGATTCTGGTGGAATGTGTGGCGCGTGGCTACCTGATCGGGTCCGGCTGGAACGACTACAAGGCCACGGGCAGCGTCTGCGGCATTGCGCTTCCCGAAGGCCTCAAGCTGGCCAGCCGCCTGCCCGAACCGATCTTCACGCCGGCAGCAAAGGC
>JAEZGR010000207.1 GCA_023437255.1 Pseudomonadota bacterium
AGCGTGGCCACCATTCATTCAAAGGTGCAGGATGTGCAGCGTCGTCAAAGCATCATTGAGTCGCTGCGTGAAGCGGCGAACAAGGCGAACGCGCTCATCGCGCAACTGCCTGGCTGAGGGCGGGCAGTCTTCGTCAGGACACGCGTGTCTGATCGCGCCCCGCCAGCTTGGCGGCGTACATCGCCTTGTCGGCACGAAGCAGCATTGCTTTCAGTGTGTCGCCGGGCCCCTGACTCAGCGTGGCGCCTATGCTCACCGTGATGGCCGGCGAACCGTCGGCCGCGGGTCCGGTTGCAAGCGTCACGTTTCTGATAGCGGCGTGAATCCGCTGGGTGATGCCCTCCAGCATCTCAGGGGTGCATTCCGGAATCAGGGCGGCGAATTCTTCCCCGCCGAGGCGTCCGCAGAGATCGTCGCTACGCAGCGACCGGCGCAGCGCCTGGGCAACCTGGCTCAGAACCCGGTCGCCGACGGCATGGCCGAGCGAGTCGTTGATCTGTTTGAAGTGATCGACGTCCAGCATCAGAACGGCCGCAGATTGACCCCGCCCGGTCAGCGCGCTGAGCCGGAGGGCGGCGTGCTGGTGAAATGTCCGATAGTTCAAGAGGCCGGTAAGGGCATCATGCTCTGCCAGATGCCGCAACGCGGCAAGGTTCTTTTCCCGCGCAGCGATCACGCTTGCCACCACCAGGGGCGCCAGCGCCACCGACGCGACACCGAGGCGCAAAGAAAGCATGGCGTTCGAGTCGGTGCCGTCGAAGGGCACCTGAATGCCGCCAAATGCGATCCCCAGTAGCGTCCAAAGGCTGACGGACAAAGTCAGAAGTGCAGTCGTGAAGAAGGAGCAGGTGAGCGCGACCATCAGCAGCGCGCACACAGGGAATGCGATGACGCCTGGCCCACCGATGGTGATGCTCGCCATCAGCACAATGCCCAGACTCGCGAGCGTGACGAGAAGAAGCGGGATGTTGTCTGAGAACGATCGAACGCGTCGTCGGGAGAAAATCACGCGCACCGGCGGCGCACTCAGAACGCAGGGCAGCACAATGATGTACGCGAGAAGTTCGGACACGGCCCATCGCGTTGCCACCTCGGCAAACGGAGCGCCGCGCAGATGCCAGAGGACGGCGGCGCCCGTGATGCCGGCCGCCAGGGAAGCACCCAGAATCGACAGAAAGAGGGGGGCCAATGCGTCGGGCGTGACCTGGTGGCGCTGGGCCTGAGTGAGCCTGAGGCTCATTGTCAGCGCCACGAACACGCTCAGCAGGTTTACGAGGCTCAGCGAGACCGCAATTGACCATGGGCTGCCGGAGAGCAGGTCGGCGGCGACGAAGCCGGCCGCGGCGGCGACCCAGCCGCCCGGCGACATGAGCGCCGGATTTCAGCATCAAACCCAGCAACACGGCATTGGCTGGCCAGAGCGCCGACAATTGCCCGAGCGGTCGCCAACCGATGCCCACCAGTGCGACCACCAGGATGCCCAGCGCAAGCGCCGCATAATGCCGCAGACCGGAATGCCCGGATACGGGTGTTGCGGCGACACCTTGTGTTTGTGCCTGATCAGGGGTCATGGGGGTATCACTGCTGCCCGGTCAAATGTATCGGTTTGAAAATTATAAATTGTATTGTTACGCAGTGCGAAAACGCACGCGGCTGGTTAGCGGTCGTTGGACCCCGACCTCGCGCCTCGTTGCCGCTCCTCGGAATAGGACTTGCTGCAGCGGAGTTTGTTCCGCCATTGAGCGGACACGAAGCGAGGAGACAATATGAAACAAGCGCGTCGGGAAACGGCCCTGGTTCTGGCACTGATGCTCAATGCACTGTTTGGAATCGTTCTGGTGGCGGGCGGTGTCTGGCTGATCAGTCTGGGTGGCTCGTGGTACTACGCTCTGGCCGGTCTTGCGCTGCTCGTCACAGCCTATCTGTTGTGGAAGCGTCGCCCCATGGCGCTATGGCTGTATGCCGCGCTGGTGGTGCTGACACTGCTGTGGGCCATTTGGGAATCGGGGCTTGATTGGTGGCCCATTGCTGCTCGTGGCGACGTGCTGGTGCTTCTCGGGATATTCATGCTCACGCCGTGGGTGACCCGTCCCTTGTTGCGCCGGAGCCGGGTTTCACAGCCGGATTCTGCCGACGACCGCCCGGCGGTGCGTGAGGGACTGAGTGTGAGCCGATACGCCACGCTCCCTTTGACCTCGGCCCTGATTCTGTTTGTCGTGGTGGCAGTGGCCTCATGGTTTGCGGATCCTCATGGTCGTGAAGGCGCCTTGCCCGTCCAGCCGGTGCAAGCGGCCTCCGCCACCGACGACTTGCCCGACGGAGAATGGCACGCCTACGGCCGGACCAATCATGGGCAGCGCTATTCACCGCTTGCGCAGATCACCCCCGAGAACGTCTCTCGTCTGGAATTGGCCTGGCATTATCGTACGGGTGACATGCGGGGGCAGCCCGGGGATCCGGAAGAGACCACCTTCCAGGTGACACCCCTGAAGATCGGGGAACGGCTTTACCTTTGCACCCCGCACCAGTCCGTCATCGCGTTGAACGCCACAACGGGCGAGGAAATATGGCGCTACGACCCTCAGATCCGCGATGAGCTGGCGCTGCAGCATCTGACCTGCCGCGGCCTTTCCTATCACGACGGCACCGCTTCTGCCGACGCGTCGGCGTCTGCGCAACAGGTCGCTGCGACGAATACAGAACTCGGGCCAGAAGATCCCGACACGGGCAATGTGGAGCAAGCCACGGGGTCGGCGGCTGACGATGAAGCGCTGGTCAGACTGAATCTGCCGATTGCCGCTCAAGACGGCTCCACCGTTGATCACTGCGAAGCCAAATTGTTCATGCCGACCGCAGACGGCCGCATCATTGCGCTCAATCCCGAGGACGGTTCCGTGTGCAGCGATTTCGGGAACGGGACGGGACAGATCAATCTTTGGGCGAACATGCCGCACGCGCGCGTAGGCGGGTATTACTCGACCTCTCCTGTCGTGGTGACCCAATCTTTGATCATCGTGGGCGGCACCGTGCTGGACAACGTGTCGGTGAACGAACCTGCCGGTGTGATCCGCGCGTTCGACGTTCATTCTGGTGAACTGGTCTGGAACTGGGATCCGGCCATGCCCGACGATACGGCACCTGTTCCGGCGGACCAGACCTATACCCAGTCGACGCCGAACAGCTGGTCGATATCGAGCGCGGATGAGGCCCTGGGCCTGGTGTATGTCCCCATGGGAAATGCGCCACCTGACCAGTGGGGCGGCAATCGCGACGAAGCAGCAGAAACGTATTCCTCCTCAATCGTGGCGCTCGATCTGGCGTCGGGCCGGGTGCGCTGGCACTTTCAGACCGTCCATCACGACCTGTGGGACTACGACGTTCCCGCCCAACCATCCCTGATCGATCTGACCATTGCGGGCGAGCAGGTCCCGGCCTTGGTGCAAGCCACCAAACAGGGCGAAATTTTCGTGCTCGATCGGCGCAGCGGCGAGCCCCTCTTGCCCGTCACCGAGAAGCCGTACCCACAGGGTGCCGCCGAGGGGGATTACACCGCGCCCACTCAGCCAGTGTCGGCGTTGTCGTTCGACCCGAAGCCCTTGACCGGTGCGTCGATGTGGGGCGCGACGCTCTTCGACCAGCTTGCGTGCCGGATCGAATTCCATAGCCTGCGTTACGAAGGCCGGTATACGCCACCCTCGACACAGGGCACCCTGGTGTATCCCGGTAACTTTGGCGTCTTCAATTGGGGCGGGGTGGCGGTGGATCCTCGGCGCCAGGTCGTGTTTGCCACCCCGACCTATCTGGCCTTTGTGGCCAAACTGATCCCGCGTGAAGACGACACCACGTTGTATGTGCAGGGCGACAATCGCCCTCAGGACAGTCTGCCGGCCCTGAATGAAAACTTTGGCGCGCCGTTCGCTGTGGAGTTGAGTGCCTTCACCTCGTTCCTGGGCCTGCCGTGTCAACAACCGCCCTGGGGCTTCATTGCAGGTGCCAACCTGACCACCGGCGAAGTGGCCTGGATGCATAAGAACGGGACGGTGCGTGATCGTGCCCCGGTTCCCCTGCCATTCAAGATGGGTGTGCCGAATCTTGGTGGGCCGATCATGACGGCGGGCGGCGTGGCTTTCCTGTCGAGCACCCTGGACTACTATCTGCGCGCCTATGATGTAACCACAGGCCAGGAACTGTGGAAGGCGCGCCTGCCCGCCGGTGGGCAGGCCACACCCATGACCTATACCGGCGCAGATGGACGCCAGTATGTTGTGGTCGCAGCGGGTGGGCACGGCTCGCTCGGCACGAAAGCCGGCGACAGCGTGGTGGCCTATGCGCTTCCGACAGGCGAGGGCGGTTAATGCGTCAGCGTTCGCTTCCCGGGCCGCTGCGCTTGTGGACGATCAGTTCATCGATCTCCAGGCGTCGGATACGCGCCCGGCCTACCGAGAGCCGCCCAATGGCCAACGCGCCAATCGCTAATGCTCCGAAAGCCAGAGCGCCGATGGCAAAGGCACCGAGTGCGGAGGCGCCAGTGGCCCTGGCGCCAACGGCGCTGACTCCGGTCGCGCTGGCGGCGCGCTTGGCCGGGCGGTAGCTCGGGCTGGAACGTGCTTGGGTTTTCGGGGTGTCGCTGGGTCGTTCAGGCATGGTGTGTTTCCTCTGATGGTATGCAGTTTGCTAAGGCAAGCTGTCATTTCACTCTTCAAGGAGCCTTCATGAGCAAGATGTATATTAAGCGCCCCGCCATCGCCGCAGCGGCTTTCGTTGCCCTCGCGACGCTGGCGGCATGCTCGACCCCTTCGCAGATCACGACGCGTGATGGCCGTGCGATTCCCACGGCGGACAAGCCCGAAGTGGATAAAGACTCCGATTTCGTGACCTACGAGAAAGACGGCAAGGAAGTGCAGATCAACAAGTCGGAAGTGCAGTCGATCGAAGAGGTCAAGTAGCCAAGCTCGGGTCCGATTGGCGTCGCGTCAGGTGACCGGCAGATATGGCATCATGTGGCACCATGTTTGTTCTCGACTCCATTGACAGCGACGCCTTCTACGACCTTCGGCAGGCCGCGGAAGCCCTTGGTGTTTCTCAGGCGACCATTCGGAACTGGACGCGCTCCAAGCTGCTGAGCCCACAAAGATTGGGGCGCAGTCTCGCGTTCCCGAAGAGCGACGTCGAGCGCCTGCGCGCGCAAATTCAGAGTGGCAGCCTTCAACGGCTGAAGTCGCGTGCCAACAAGAACGAGAACAACAACGTCCGGCTGCACAGTGAACTCGCCGAAAAAGCAGTCATAGACGCCGTGACCGAGATCGCGCGAGCGCTCGCAGAGGAGCACGACAGCGTGCCTGCGGCTCTTTGCGCGTTGGCGCTGGGGCTGGCGGAGCAATCGGGGGCATTTACCACCGCAGCGCTCATCCGTCAGGAGGCAAATGCGCGGGGGCTATCGCTGACGCCGCCGAACGCAGTCCAATTGCAAGAGCTGGGCGCTTTGGAGCCGTATCTGATCCTTGCCGTTGCTTATCAGCATCTGAGTTCCGACGGCCAAAAGGCGGTGAAGGGCGCGATCTACACGCCGCCGGCGACTGCCGCGTTGATCTGTGACGAGCTTATCGGCGGCCCTGTCAGGTACATGGACCCTTGCTGCGGGTCCGGCGTATTCCTGGTGGCAGCAATCCGCAGATTCAAAGCGCTGGGAATCAAGGATTGGAAGCGCTTCATCAGCGGCTGCGACATTGACCCCCATGCCGTGTTGTGCGCGCGCCTGTCATGCTTTTTCGAGGTGGAAGAAGGGCAGTCTTGCGGTATCGACGACATCGAAGTGTATGAGGAGGACGCGCTTGGCGCTGGGCGCCTGCGCAGTGCTTATGGGTCATACGATCTGGTTGCCACCAATCCGCCTTGGGGCGCCACCTACCCCCCTGCGGCCGGCAATCTGTACAAAGGATATTTTCCAGACATCAGTTCTGGCGAGTCCTTTTCCTATTTCACGGCGCTCGCGTTCAAGCTGTTGAGACCGGGCGGTCAGTATTCCTTCCTACTTCCCGAGGCAGCGTTAACCACGAATTACCATCGGGATCTGCGTGAAATGCTGCTGGGAAAGGCGGCGCTTGTCGTGCATGATCTGGGTCGCCTGTTCTCGGGGCTGCTGACGAAAGTTGTCAAGGTGGACGCCGTCAATCAGCCCGCTCACGACCAGCACATCATCTTTCACACTCAGAATACGGC
>JAEZGR010000250.1 GCA_023437255.1 Pseudomonadota bacterium
CACACCCGACACCACGTTCAACACCGTACCGACCGGCGGCGTGATCAGGCCAATTGCGTTGTTCATGATGAACAGCACGCCGAAATACACCGGGTCGATGCCGGCCATGCGGATGGTGGGCATCAGCACCGGAATCAGGATCAGAATCGTCGGCGCAAAGTCGAGAACCGTGCCCACCACGAAGACCAGCAGCATGATCACCAGCATCAGCAGTATGGGGCGATCTATCAGCGGTTCGAGCAGACCGGTGACCGTCATCGGAATATTGGCAGCGGCGATCAGCCACGCCGACACCTGCGCTGCCGCCACCAGAAACATGACGATGGCCGAGGTCTTGCCGGCCGACAACAGCAGACCGTACAGATCCGCAATTCGCAGCTCACGGTAGATGCAGAAACCGACAAACAGGGCATAGAAGACGGCCACCACGGCGGCCTCGGTCGGTGTGAAATACCCCGCCCGCAGCCCGCCCACGATGATGACGGGCATCAACAGCGCCCAGAATCCGGCGATCGTCGCCGACCAGCGCTCCTTTGACGTCTTGCGTTCGCCGCGCGGCATGTCGCCCCTGCGGGCCTGAAAAGCCCAGGTGGCCACCAGCGCCAGTGCCATGAGCAGGCCCGGCGCGATGCCCGCGATGAACAGTTTGGTGATCGAAATGTTGCCCACCACCCCCACCATGACGAAACCGATGGAGGGCGGAATGATGGGCGCAATGATGCCACCGGATGCAATCAGCCCTGACGCCTGCGGCACGTTGTAGCCTGCGTTTCGCATCATGGGTATGAGCAGCGCAGCGACCGCCGCCGTGTCGGCAATGGCCGACCCCGAAAGCGAGGCCATGATCACGCAGGCGAAGATCGCCACGTAACCCAGCCCGCCCCGAAAGTGCCCGACCCAGGCACTGGCGACATTGACGATGCGACGCGAGATGCCGCCGGCATTCATGATTTCGCCGGCCAGTACGAAGAAGGGAATGGCGATGAGCGGGAAGCTGTCGGCGCCCGAGAGCATGTTCTGAGCCATGATCTGTGCGTCGAAGAAATCCATGTGCCACATCATGGCCATGCTGCACACCATCAGCGCGAAGGCGATGGGCATGCCCAAGGCCATCGCGGCCAACAGCGAAGAAACGAAAATCGCAATGAGCATGTCGGTGCTGCCTAGTCTATGTAATTGGAAGGAACCAGCTGGGAGGCACGCAGACGGCCGGTAATCAGGCGCCACACATTCCACGCAGCCAGTATTCCGATCGACGCGGCGCACAAATAGGCCGCCGAGTACACAACGCTCATTGAGATGCCCGTCACGAGGCCCATGTTCGCGACGTTCAGATCATGCTGCTTCAGCAAGCCCCACAACAGCACCGCACAACAGGCCAATACCAGCGTCTGCGATGCGAGCACGGCGACATAGCGCCACACCCCGCTCAAGCGGCGCACCAGTATGTCCACGCCCAGATGACCGCCCTCACGCATGGCGACGATCGCACCCAGGAACGTCAGCCAGATGAACATGAAGCGCGACAGCTCTTCGGCCACGTTGATGCCCGAGTCGAAAAAATGGCGCAGCACGACGTTGGCGAACACCATCACCGACATCGCGGCCAGGCACAGCACCATCACGACCTCCAACGCCTTGAAGTACCAGTGTGTCAGTTTCTCGATCATGAGACTCGCTTGTCAGAGTGAGAAGATCTTGCCGGGATTCATGATGTTGCCCGGATCCAGGGCCAGCTTGATCTGCCGCATCATGTTCACCGAGGTCGCGCCCAGTTCATCGAGCAGGAATTGCTGCTTGTGCAGACCAATACCATGTTCACCGGTGCAGGTGCCATCCATGGCCAGCGCCCGCTGAACCATGCGTGCGTTGATGGCCTCTGCTGCAGCGACTTCGTCTTTGTCATCGGCGTCAACCATCATCTGCACGTGGAAGTTGCCATCGCCGACATGCCCCACCACTGTTGCCACAATGCCCGATCGCCGCAGATCGTCGATCGTTTCATTCACACAGTCGGCAAGGCGCGAAATGGGTACGCAAACATCGGTCACGATGGCGCGCGCGCCCGGCCGCAACTGCAGCGCAGCGAAGTAAACGTTGTGGCGGGCTGCCCATAGTCTGGAACGGGCTTCGGGGCTGGTGGCCCAATCAAAGTGCGTGGCGCCGAACTCGCCCGCCAGCTCCTTCACCAGTTCCACCTGCTCGCGCAGACCGGTCTCGCTGCCATGGAACTCGAAGAAGAGATGCGGCTGCTCGGGCAGACCCGTGCCGCTATGCTGATTGAGCGCCCTGATCGCGAGGGGGTCGACGAACTCACAGCGGGCGACCGGTACACCCAGCTGAACAATATGGATGACCGTTTGCACCGCCGCATTGATATCAGGAAACGCGCACACCGCCGCCAGGACACTTTCTGGCAGAGGATGCAGCCTTACAGTGGCTTCAACGATCACCCCCAGGGTGCCCTCAGACCCGACGAACAACCGGGTGAGGTCGTAGCCGGCCGCCGACTTGCGCGCCCGTCTGGCGGTGGTCACCAGCTCTCCCGTGGGAGTGGCCACCGTCAGGTTCACCACATTCTCGCGCATAGTGCCGTAGCGCACGGCATTCGTACCCGAGGCCCGCGTGGCGCACATGCCGCCGATGCTGGCATCGGCGCCCGGGTCTACGGGAAAGAACAGACCCGTGTCGCGCAGCAGCGCATTCAACGCTTCACGGGTCACCCCGGGCTCCACCGTGGCGGTCTGGTCTTCCGGGTGCACGGCGATCACGCGATCCATCTGCATGAGATTCAAGGTCAGGCCGCCTCGCGCCGCCAGCGTGTGGCCCTCGAGTGAGGACCCTGCAGCGTAGGGAATCACCGGCACCCCATGCTCGTTGCACAGGCGCAGCACCGTCACCACTTCGTCGGTGCTACGCGCATACGCCACCGCGTCGGGCAGCCTGGCAACACAGATTGATTCATCGCGCCCGTGTTGCGTGCGCTCTGCCAGACTCGTGCAGTAGCGCTCACCCAGAAGCGTCTCGAGCGCAACGATGAACGCTTCGGGCAAGCCTGCTTCAACACCTGGCGTCATTTCTTGACGCTCGCGCGTGCCGCCGCAATTTGCGTGTGCAGCAGGTTCATGAACTCGGGTCCGATCTTCTGCAGATGCGGCTCAATGGCAGGCGGCACCTTTTCGCGGATCTGCTGCAGGTCGGCGTCCGAGAACCGCGTGACCTCCATGCCGTTCTTTTCCATGTTCTTCAGGGCGAAGTCCACTTCAGAGGCGGTGAGCTCACGTTGGTAGGCGGTGGCATCGCGCGCAGCCTTTGTCATCAGTTGCTGCTCGGTGGGCGACAGGCTGTCCCAGAACTTTTTGGACACCGCGAAGATCAGCGGCGAGTACACATGGCCCGACAGTGTCATGTACTTCTGCACTTCGTAGAAGCGCTGGGTGTTCATGAGAACAATGGGGTTCTCCTGGCCGTCGAAGGCGCGGGTTTCAAGCGCAACAAACAGCTCCGACCAGGCAAGCGGCGCAGCATTGGCGCCGAGCGCCTTGAAAGCATCAAGCGTCAGCGGATTGGGCTGCGTGCGCAGCTTCAGCCCCTGCAGGTCGGCCAGCGTGTTCACGGGTCTGCGGGAGTTGGTGATGTGGCGAAATCCGTTCTCCCACCACCCCAGCACGTGTATGCCCACGGCGCTCAGCTTCTCATTCAGGTGGTCGCCCACTGGGCCGTCGAAGACCAGATGTGCCTCGGCCTCTGACTCAAACAGGAACGGGACATCCTGGAAGCCCAGCTCCTTGACCTGCCCGAGCATGGCCAGTGCACTGCCCGTGTAAAACTCCTGAACGCCGCCCTGCAGCGCGCCGAGCATCTGCGGGTCGGGGCCCAACGCCTGATTACCGATCACGGAGATCTTCATCTTGCCCCCCGTTGCCTTCAGCATCTCGGCAGAGAATTTCTTTGCGGCCAGGCCAGCAGGGTGATCATCGGCCATGCCATGCCCGAAGCGCAGCGTGCGGGCCTGGAACTCCTGCGCCTGGGCGCTCGCCACCGCGGCGATGGCGGTTACTGCCGACAGCGCTGCGGCTGCCAGAACTTGCTTGAGTTTCATTGTGGTGTCTCCTCTGTCGTTGTTCTGGTGTTGCGTGGTTCAGCTATTGGGTGTTCGGGTGTGCTGTTCCCCGATCGTTCTACGGCGCGCCCACTCGATTGCGGAGCAGGCCGATGCCTTCAATTTCCACTTCACACACATCGCCCGGCCTCATGTAGAGACGGGGTTCTCTTGCATGGCCCACGCCGGATGGCGTACCTGCCACAATCACGTCACCCGCTTCGAGGGTCATCACCTCGCTGAGTATGACGATGAGGGATTCAACATCGAACACCATGTCTCGCGTGTTGGCTGACTGCACCGTACTGCCGTTCAGCCGGGTCTCGAGTTGCAGGCCACGCGCGCCCGGCGGCAGCTCGTCGGCGGTGACCATCCACGGCCCAAAGGCGCCACTTGCGTCGAAGTTCTTGCCGACGGTCCATTGCGGCGTCTTGAACTGATAGTCGCGAACGCTACCATCGTTGAACACCGAGTAGGCCAGGACATGCTCCAACGCGTTTTCCCGGGCGATGTCTCTTCCGGACTTGCCGATGACGACCGCGAGCTCACCTTCATAATCAAAGGCATCGGACACCTTCGGATGCCGCAGCTCGGTCCCATGCCCGACCACGCTGGTGGTGAAGCGCGAGAACAACGTGGGGTACGCGGGTTGTTCAAAGCCGCTCTCGGAAGAATGGTCGACATAGTTCAGACCCACACAAATGATCTTGCCCGGGTGTTCCACCGGGGGCAGAAGCTGCACGGCTTCTGGATCGACCAGCGGTGCCCCCAACATGCTTTGGGCCGCCGCCGCCAGGGCGGTCTGCCCGCCACGTATATGGTCGTCGAGGTCACCCGGATACGATGACGATGCGGCCGTGCAGCCATGCCAGGCGCCGCTTTGTACATTCAATACGGCCCAGCCAGCGCTGCCTTCGCTCGTATAACGAAACACCTTCATTTAGTCACTCCTATGGGTCAGTGAGAGTGACTATACCAGTTCTGATGTATTTTGGACTGAAAAATATATTATTTCTAATCTATCGTAAACCCGTATAGAATATAGATTCTATGAAAGTCGCCACCCAAAAACAGACCCAAGCCGAAGCCGCACGAGACCTCATCAGGGCCGAGATACTCGACGGCCGCCTGCAGCCCGGCGAAAAGCTCAACATCAAGGCACTCGAAAGCCGGCTGGAAGTCAGCCTGGGGGCCATCCGCGAAGCGCTGTCGCGCCTGAGCGCCGAGGGCATGGTCACCAACGAGGCGCACCGGGGTTTTCGGGTCAGCACCATCAGCGCCGACGAACTGGTCGACCTCACACGCACCCGCATCGAGATCGAATCGCTCTGCCTGAAACAGGCCATGGATAACGGTGACGTCGAATGGGAGTCGCGTATCGTGGGCGCTGCGCACAGAATGGAACGGCTGCAGCAAACCCCGTCCGACCTCGAGGCGCGCGTCAGCGACACCTGGAATCAGGCGCATGGCGAGTTTCATGAAGCATTGGTCAGTGCCTGCCCCAGCACCTGGCTGCATCGCATGCGCAAGCTGCTCTACGAACAGAGCGAACGCTATCGGCGACTGTCTGTCCCGCTCGATACCGACAGGCGCGACGTTCAAAACGAGCATCGGCGCATCATGGACGCCGTGCTGCGGCGAGACAAAGAGGCCGCCCTGCAGGAACTGGAACGCCATCTTTGGGCGACCACTGAGATCATTCTTCGATCGCCCCTGCTGCAGCCCGATCAGCGCGCTGTCAACGAGTAAGCCGCAGCGTGCCGCATCCGCAGCACGCCGCTTTCACTCGCAAACACGCACTTGGCGGCATCCGTTCGCCATATCCGCCTCGCGCTCACAACCCGGCCTGAATCCATCGCGCCGCCTTCTCGGCGATCATCAAAGTGGGGCTATTGGTATTGCCGCTGGTGATGGTGGGCATGACGCTCGCGTCGACCACGCGCAGGCCTCGCACACCTCGCACCTTCAGATGAGCATCGACGACCGCGTGCGGATCATCGGCCGCGCCCATCTTTGCCGTGCCCACCGGGTGAAAGATCGTTGTGGCGATGTCGCCAGCCAGGCGCGCCAGTTCCTCATCGGTCTGAAACTGCACCCCCGGCTTGAATTCCTCGGGTTTGTAGGGCTCCATCGCCGGCTGCGCAACGATGCGCCGCGTCACCCGCAGTGAATCTGCCGCCACCTTGCGATCTTCTTCGGTGCTGAGATAGTTGGGCGCAATCGCCGGCGCATCGTCGGGATTGGCGCTGCGAATCTGCACCGTGCCGCGACTCGTGGGATTCAGATTGCAGACGCTGGCAGTGAATGCATTGAAGCGGTGCAGGGGCTCACCGAAGGCGTCGAGACTGAGCGGTTGAACGTGGTACTCGATATTGGCGTAGGACTGCGCCGGATCGCTGCGTGTGAAAGCACCGAGCTGCGAAGGCGCCATGCTCATCGGGCCACTGCGTTTGAGGGCATATTCCAAGGCGATCATGGCCTTGCCCCAGAGATTGCCCGCCATGGTGTTGAGCGTCTTCACACCCTGAACCTTGTACACGCTGCGAATCTGCAGATGGTCCTGCAGGTTGCCGCCGACGCCCGGCATGTCGGCAAGCACGGGAATCTGATGGCGCTGCAGAAGCTCGGCGGGGCCCAGCCCGGAAAGCTGCAACAACTGCGGAGACCCGATACTGCCGGCACTCAGTATGACCTCCTTGCGGGCCTTGACGTCGACAATCTCGCCATTGCGCCGCACACGCACCCCCGTACAGGACAACTGACCATCGGCCCCCGGTTCGACTTGCACACGCTGCGTCTGGGCGTTGGTCCAAAGCGTGAAGTTGCTGCGCGACACACACGCCGGCCGCAGAAATGCCTTGGCCGCATTCCAGCGCCAGCCCATCTTCTGATTGACCTCGAAGTACCCGACGCCTTCGTTGTCGCCCTTGTTGAAATCGTCGCTGGCAGGAATGCCCGCCTGCTGCGCAGCTTGGGCAAAGGCATCGAGAATATCCCAGCGCAGCCGCTGCTTCTCGACCCGCCATTCTCCGCCGTTGCCGTGCAGCGTGCTGAACTGCTCGCGCGCCGCGTCGTCGGCAAAGGCACCATTGGCGGCGGCATCAAGACGGTAGTGATCTTCGTGTGCCTTGAAGTCCGGGAGACAGCGCTGCCACGACCATTCCTCATCGCCCACCAGGCGGGCCCAACTGTCGTAGTCGCGCGCCTGGCCGCGCATATAGATCATGCCGTTGATGCTGGAACACCCGCCCAGCGTCTTGCCACGGGGATAGCGCAGCACCCGCCCGTTAAGCCCCGGGTCGGGCTCGGTGTTGTAAAGCCAGTCGGTTCGCGCATTGCCGATGCAATACAGATAGCCAACGGGAATGTGGATCCAGTGATAGCTGTCCTTGTCACCCGCTTCGATCAACAGCACGCGGTTGCTGGCATTCGCGCTCAACCGGTTGGCCAGCAGGCAGCCGGCTGTACCCGCTCCCACAATGATGTAGTCGTATTCCAGTTCCGACATGGGTCTCCTCGACGCGTTGTTTTATTGCGCCTACTTTAGCGGCGCTTCCGCCGGAATGCCATCGAGAAATTCTTGGACCAGATATAAGTATTT
>JAEZGR010000284.1 GCA_023437255.1 Pseudomonadota bacterium
CTGGGCAGCAGGTCAGTGATGCCGTCTTCCCGCAGGGCGAGATCGGCCATGAAGAGCGCATGGTTCACCACCACCAGATCGGCTTCCTGGGCCTGACGCCTGGCCTTGAGCAGGAAGCAGTCCTTCACGTGCGGGCATTCCTGGCCCAGGCAGTTCTCACGCGTCGAGGTCACCCGGTTCCAGATGTCGGCGTCTTCCGGCACCTCGACCAGGTCGGCCCGGTCGCCCGTGCGCGTGCGGCCCGCAAACACGGTGATGGCGCGCAACTGGGCCACCTCGGTACGCGAGTGCAGCGCACGCTCGTCGTGCTGCAGACGGTCAAGGTGGTAGTGGCACACGTAATTGCTGCGCCCTTTCAGCAGCGCCACCGTGATCGGCAGCGCCAGCGCCTCGCGCAGGCGTGGAATGTCCCGACGGAACAATTGGTCCTGCAGGGTGCGCGTTCCCGTGGAAACCAGCACTTTCACGCCGCTCAGAAAGGCCGGCACCAGATAGGCCCAGGTCTTTCCCGTACCCGTTCCCGCTTCGGCGATGAGCACCTCTCGATCGCGGATCGCGGCTTCGATGGCCTGCGCCATTTCGAGCTGGGCCGTGCGGGGGCGATAGCCAGGCGCCGCGGCGGCCAGCGGGCCGTCGGCAGAGAAAATGTGGTCGAGTTCTTGCGCAAACATGGCGGAATCATAACGCCGCGCCGCCGTCGTCTTTGCCGCCTTATGGCAAAATGCCCCGACTTTTCGATCTCACACAGCAATCACCGCAAAACATGACGAACCCCGAAACGCCCGCCAACACGCCCGACTTTTCATCCGACCCGCAACGCATTGTCCAGCTGCTGGCTGCGGAACTGGGCGTGCGCCCCGCGCAGATCGAGGCCACCGTCGGTCTGCTCGATGAGGGCGCCACGGTACCGTTCATTGCACGCTACCGGAAGGAAGTGACTGGCGGCCTCGACGATACCGTGCTGCGCAACCTGGAGGTGCGCCTCACCTATGTGCGTGAACTCGAGGCGCGCCGCACGGCGATCCTGGAGTCGATCCACAGCCAGGGCAAGCTGACCCCGGAGCTGCAGGCCGAGATCGAGGCGGCCGACGCCAAGCAGCGGCTGGAAGATCTTTATGCGCCGTACAAGCCCAAACGCCGCACCCGCGCGCAGATCGCCCGCGAGGCTGGGCTCGAACCGCTGGCGGACGCCATCCTCGCGCAGCACGACTGCGACCCGGCAGAGCTGGCGCAGGCCTACCTCAATCCCGAAGCCAAGATCGAAGACGCCAAGGCGGCGCTCGATGGCGCGCGCGATATTCTGGCCGAACGCTACGCTGAAGACGCCGACCTGCTTGCCAACCTGCGCGACTACCTGTGGAACACAGGGCTGCTCTATTCCGCCGTGGTCGAAGGCAAGGAAGAGGAAGGCGCCAACTTCCGCGACTGGTTCGGCTTCCACGAACGCCTGCGCACCCTGCCCTCGCACCGGGTATTGGCGCTGCTGCGCGGGCGCCAGCAAGGCGTGCTGGATCTGCGCGTTGGCCTGGAAGCCGACCTTGAGGCCATGACGCCGCATCCTTGTGTGAGCCGCATTGCCGACCATCTTGGGCTCGAAGCCCGCTTCGATATCGACGCCGCACCCCGTGCGCGCTGGCTCGGCGAAGTCTGCCGCTGGACCTGGCGCGTGAAGCTGCTCACCGCGTTCGAGACGGAATTCATCACACGCCTGCGTGAGTCCGCAGAAGAGGAAGCCATTCGCGTTTTCGCAGCGAACCTGAAGGATCTGCTGCTGGCGGCACCTGCAGGCCCCAAGTCCGTGCTGGGCCTGGACCCCGGCATTCGCACCGGGGTGAAGGTGTGCGCGATTGACGCCACCGGCAAGCTGCTCGACACTGCCACGGTGTACCCCTTTGAGCCGCGGCGCGACCGCGAAGGCAGCCTGCGCACGCTGGCCGCGCTCGCCGCCCGTCACAAGATCGAACTGGTGGCCATCGGCAACGGCACCGCATCGCGCGAAACCGAGAAACTCGTCAGCGAGCTGCAGGAACGACACCCTGAATTGGGTCTGACGCGTGTCATGGTGTCGGAAGCCGGTGCATCGGTGTATTCCGCCTCGGAACTGGCCGCCCTGGAATTTCCGGACCTCGACGTGAGCCTGCGCGGGGCCGTCTCGATCGCCCGTCGCCTGCAGGACCCGCTGGCCGAATTGGTGAAGATCGAACCCAAGGCGATCGGCGTGGGTCAATACCAGCACGACGTGAACCAGCGCGAACTCGCCCGCTCGCTCGACGCGGTCATCGAAGACTGCGTGAATGCAGTCGGCGTGAACGTGAACACCGCTTCGGCCGCCCTGCTGTCACGCGTATCGGGCCTGAACGCCGGCCTGGCGCGCAACATCGTGGCCTTCCGCGACGAAACCGGCCCCTTCCCCGACCGCAAGGCACTCATGAAGGTGCCCCGCTTCGGCGACAAGGCATTCGAACAGGCAGCGGGCTTCCTGCGCATTCCCGACGGCAGCAACCCGCTCGACAGCTCAGCGGTTCACCCCGAGGCATACCCGGTCGTCGAACGGATTCTGGCCAGAATCCAGGCCGACGTCCGCGCCGTCATGGGCAAGGCGGGCGCTTTGAAAGGCCTGTCGCCATCCGAGTTCACCGATGAGCGCTTTGGTGTGCCCACCGTCAAGGACATCTTCAGCGAGCTCGAGAAACCCGGCCGCGACCCTCGACCCGAGTTCAAGCCCGCGCAGTTCCGTGAAGGCGTGAACACGCTGCAGGACCTGAGCCCCGGCATGGTGCTGGAAGGGGTGGTGACGAACGTGGCGAACTTCGGTGCGTTCATCGACATCGGCGTGGACCAGGACGGCCTGGTGGATATTTTGGCGGTGTCGGAATGGTTCGTGAAGGTC
>JAEZGR010000289.1 GCA_023437255.1 Pseudomonadota bacterium
CCTATGGCGACACGCGCGAACAGGCGATCGCCCGCATGAGCATTGCGCTTTCCGAAATGGTGGTCGAAGGCGTGAACACCAACATTGCCCTGCACCGCGAACTCATGGCCGACGCCCGCTTTGTGGAAGGCGGTACGTCGATCCATTATCTCGAACACAAACTGGCCCAGCGGCCCTGATCCCCGGCGGGCCGGGGCAGTCTGCGCAAGCCCGGGTACTCAACCCGGGCTTTGCCATGGAAGAAACTATGCGTGAACTGGTCCTGAGCTGTTCCGAAAACCAGGCAGAGGTACTGTCTGACGCCCTGCTTGAAGCGGGCGTGCTGGCCGTATCCGTGGAAGACGCTGACAGCGATACCGCCCACGAGTCCCCGCTGTACGGCGAGCCGGGCCTGGAGCCTGAGGTGCAGGCTTGGAACAACAACCGGGTGGTGGCCCTGCTTCCGGACGGGCTTGATCCGCGCCAGGTGCTCGAGCAGGTGGCGGATCTCTGTGGTCATGTGCCATCTGACGCCGATTGGTCGCTGCGCGACGTGCCAGACGAAGACTGGGTCCGCTTTACTCAGTCACAGTTCGGACCCATTCAGGTGGGCGAGCGTATTTGGATCATTCCCAGCTGGCATGCGAACGACCCCGAGCTTCCCGCGCCGCAGGCGACCGAGGCCGACAGCAGTGTGGTGCGTATCGAGCTCGATCCCGGGCTGGCGTTTGGCACCGGCAGTCACCCCACCACGCATCTGTGCCTTGAGTGGCTGGCCCACGAACTGCCGTCAGATGCCACCGTCCTCGACTACGGCTGCGGCTCCGGCATTCTCGCCATCGCAGCCGGCTTGCTGGGCGCGGGCCGTATCGACGCCGTCGACATCGACGCTCAGGCCGTGCAGGCCACGCGCGACAATGCATCGAATAATGGCGTTCAGTTGCATGCCTGCCTGCCCGACGAATTCGGGGCCGGGCAGTTCGATGTGGTCGTCGCCAATATTCTTTCCAATCCGCTCAAGGTCCTGGCTCCGATGCTGGCAAATCGTGTTGCGCCAGGCGGCCATCTGGTGTTGTCGGGCGTGCTCGAACGTCAGGCACAGGAAGTCGCAGCCGCTTACGCACCCTGGCTGGCGCTCGACGTCTGGCAGACGCGCGATGGTTGGGTGTGCCTGCACGGGCGTCGTGAAGCGAACTGACAGGCGGAGGGACACATGGAGCTGACCACCCGCTGCCCGAATTGCGAGACGGTCTTCGCCGTGGCCCTCGAGCAGCTGCAGCTGCGTAAAGGCTATATCCGCTGCATTCAATGCGCCCATATCTTCGACGCCTACGAGGCCGTTGTTCCCGAGTCGCGCCAGGCCGAAACACGTGCCGAGTCGCGTCCCGCTGAAACCCGTGCCAAGTTGCGCCAGGCGGAACCTCGCGTTTCGCAGCCGCCTGTCGCGCAGCCACCAGTTCAGGCAAATCCCCGCCCCGCGGGTGTCAGTGAGTCTGTACCGGCTTCAGGAGGCCCTGTGACGGGCCGAGATCCCTTCTACATTCCGCCCCCTGAGCAACTGCCCGACCAGAGTCGCGCTCCGGCAAGGCCATTCTCGATCGGGCCGGGTGGCCCGGGCACTCATCGGGAGCCCGCCTTTCGTACGCCGGCGGTCGGAACCGCTTCCGTGGAATCGCGTCTGCCGGAAGAGCCGCGCATTCCTTCGGTACTGCGCGAACGCGGCACCAGAGCCGGGCAAGAGACCAACGCTCCCTCGTTCACGATTGCCGACACGCGGCCTCTCGATATCGACGTTGACGGGCATCCCGAAGAGACGCTTTACGTGGGCGAACCGGCCCAGCCTGGTCAGGCGCTCTACATGGAGCCGCGTTCCGGTCACCGAAGCCGTGGCCGGCCCGAGCTCTTCGATGGACCGCAGCAACGCAGCGGCTGGGCGTCGATGCTGTGGGGGCTGCTGATTCTTCTCGGCCTGGCCACTCTGCTGCTGCAGGGTGCGTACGTGTACCGCGCCCAGTTGGCCAACCACTTGCCGCAACTCAGGCCCGTGCTTGAGTCGGCGTGCGCGCGCCTGGGCTGCAGTGTTCCGTACGATCGTCGTATCGAAGCGATTGCGATCACGGGTTCGGCCTTGCGCGCCAGCATCAGCACGCCGGCGAAGGAGCGCGCGGCAGAGGCTCAAGAGGGCGTTTCGCAACTCACGCTCGATGTCACGCTGCGCAATACCTTCGAGCGGCCGCAGGAGTGGCCCACGCTGGTGCTGGATCTCAAAGACGCGTCTGGTGCGGTGGTGGTCAGGCGCAATCTCCCGCCCGATGTCTGGGTGCCCGCACAGCTGCGTGGTGGCCCGTTCGCCGCCGGCAGCGAGGTGGCCATACAGGTGCCGGTGACAGTGCGGGGCCTGCAGGCCAACGGCTACCAACTGGACAAATTCTTTCCCTGAGATTGACCAAGGCAATGTCTGAAAAAATTCTGATCTGCGGCTCGATCGCATTCGACACCATCGCTGTGTTCGAGGGCCACTTCAAGGACCACATTCTGGCCGACAGCATTCAGTCGCTGAGCGTGTCCTTCTTCGTTCCCAGTCTGCGCAAGGAATACGGCGGCTGCGCCGGCAACATTGCCTACAACCTGTCACTGCTTGGTGGCAACGCGGTGCCTGTCGGCACCGTTGGAGGCGACGCGGCCGACTATCTGCAGTACATGCGGGAACTGGGCATCGATACGAGCTTCGTGCGTGTGCTGCCTCATCGTTACACCCCGCAGTGCTTCATCACCACCGATCTCGACAACAACCAGATCGCTTCGTTTCATCCGGGTGCCATGGAGCAGTCGGCCGAGAACGATATCACCGGCCAGCAGGCGGCCTGGGGGATCGTGGCGCCGGATGCCAAGGACGGCATGTTTGCGCATGCGCGCAGAATGCACGAGGGCGGCATCCCCTTCGTCTTCGACCTCGGGCAGGCGATGCCGCTGTTCGATGGCGACGACCTTCGTCGCATGCTCGAAATGGCCGCCATTCTGTGCGTGAATGAGTATGAAGCGAGCGTCGTGGCGCAGCGTACCGGCCTGAGCATGGAAGCCATTGCTCGGGAGCTGCAGGGTGTTGTGGTCACGCATGGCAGCCAGGGTGCCGTGGTGTACGAATCGGGCCGCAGCACCGAGGTTCCGGTCGTGCCCGCCACCGAGGTGGTGGATCCGACAGGTTGTGGTGACGCGCACAGGGCGGGGCTTCTGTATGGCCTGACACGTGGCTGGACGCTGGCCGACGCATGTAAACTGGGCAATGTAATGGGCAGCCTCAAGGTGGCCTCGCGCGGCCCTCAGAACCATCGGCCGTCGCGCGACGATATCCAGGCCATGCTCCAGGCACACTACGGCATCGGCCTGTAGCACGGCGGGCGCCCCGGTATTTTGGGTCCGATACGCTTCGGGCCTGCAACAGGAGTACGCAATGAACACCTCCCTTGATTCAGGTTCCCGCCCGTCCCGTCGGCTGCTCGTCATGCTGGCCCTGGCGGGGTCGCTTGCCGTGCTGGCAGGCTGCGCGCACCAGAGCGCGTCGAGTTCCGTCTATACCTACGGGCAGGCGCAACGCGAACAGATCGTACGCCTTGGCACGGTTGAGGCTGTGCGCAATGTGGTGATCCAGCGTGATCGAAGCAGTGGGGCCGGTGCTTTGGCCGGCGGTGCGCTGGGCGGCGTGGCCGGCAGTTCGATCGGTGGTGGTCGTGGTCAGGTGCTGGCAGCCATCGGTGGCGGGCTGCTCGGTGCCATGGCAGGCGATGCGGTCGAACACAACATGGGCAAATCGGCCGGCCTCGAAATCACGGTTCGGCTCGATAACGGCGAAACCCGCGTGATCGCTCAGGAAGCCGACGTGCCGCTGTCAGCCGGCCAGCGTGTTCGCGTGATCAGCGGTGGTGGCCCCACTCGCGTCGTGCCTATGTAAGGAAGCCAGACAGGCGACACGCATCTGCGTAACGCGGCCACCGGATTCCAGTGGCCGTTTCACATTCTGGCTTCAGGCCTTACACGCCGAAGATCGAGAAGGCCAGGCTCTGCAGCACCATGATGGCTACCTGAGCCAGGATCAACAATACCAGCGGCGAAAGGTCGAGCCCACCCAGGTTGGGCATGAAGCGGCGGATCGGATCGAGCAGCGGCGCGGTGAGCGTATGCAGCAGGGGCATGACCGGCGCCATGGGGTTCACCCACGAAAGAACGGCCTGGATCAGCGTGACCCACAGCACGATATTGAAGGCCCACTTGGCCACGGTGATCACCGCTGCCACGAGCGAGCGCGTGAGTCCCTCGGCAGAGGGCAGCTGGCCGGTGAGCAGCACCCATGTCAGCAGCAGATAAACCAGGGCGGTGAGCCAGCACGCCAGCAATGTCGGCCAGTCGAGGCGGTTCGATGGCTTGACGATGTTGCGCAGCGGACCCACCAGCCAGTTGGTGGCGCGCAACACGGCCTGGGAATAGGGGTTGAAGGGATGCAGCCTGATGGCATACATCCAGGCCCGGATGATCAGTGCGATGCCGAACAGCGAGAACAGAATGTTTAGCAGAAAGTACAGTACATCGCTGAACATGGTCGTTTACTTGAAAAATCGGGAAGGGCCAATTGTCTCATGAGACGACAGGGCCTCAAAGCGAGTGGCGCGGCGGGCACCATGGGGCATGGCACCGGGAGCGGATGCTGGAAAGAAGAAAGCCCGAACGAGGTCGGGCTTTGAGAAACAGCGCACGCGCGGCGCATTGGCCTGCCGGGGCAGGCCAGGTGATCGCGCCGGAGTCCCTGCCTAGGGCCGGTTTCCGGTGGGGAAGGGCCAGGAGGCGGCGGGATTGCGTGTTTTCTTGGCCGTGGTGGCTTCGGCAGTTTTCTTGGCTGCCTTGGCGCCGGCCTTGGTCGCGCTCTTCTTGACGGTCTTGCTTGCGGTGGATGTATCAGTCACCGTGGATTCCTTCTTGGACGACTTTGCTGGGGTCTTGGTGGCCTTGACCGCAGCGGCCTTGGTAGCAGACTTCTTGGCTGCCGGGGCCTTGGTTGCAGGTGCCTTGGCGGCCGACTTTGCGGGCGCCTTCTTGGCAGCAACCTTTTTGGCTGCGGTCTTCTTGGCGGTTGCCTGCTTTGCCGGAGCCTTCTTCGCGGCGGCTTTCTTGGCCGGCGCCTTCTTGGCTGCAGTCTTTGAGGTGGACCCGCCCGAAGTCGCGGCCTTGGCTGCCTTCTTGGCTACCGTTTTGGTCGCCGCCTTGGCTGCCTTTTTGGCGGTGGTTTTGGTCGCCGTCTTCTTGGCCGTTGCCTTCTTTGCTACCGATTTCTTGGCTGCCGCCTTTTTGGCCGGGGCTTTGGCCGCGCCAGCGGTTTTCTTCGCCGCCGACTTCTTCGCAGCGGTCTTCTTCGCTGCTGCCTCGCCCGCCTTCTTGGCTGCGGTCTTGCTGGTGCTGCTC
>JAEZGR010000294.1 GCA_023437255.1 Pseudomonadota bacterium
CTGCAGGGCCGTATCGGCGGCATAAAGGTTGTAGTCGAACAGGTCAGGGACCTGGTTCGTCACTTCGTGAGTGGTCCATCCCATGACGTGCCTCGTTGCCTCGTGATCCAGCGGTTTTCGGGCTTGACGCCATCCCGGTCGCCAGGTTGCGAGCATGATACTACCTAAAGGAAAGCCTGCTTGAGTACCCGAACCCTCGTGACTGCCGCTTCTTTACTGCTGATGCTGGGTGTCGGCACTGGCGCTTTTGGCGCCCACGGTCTGCGTGCCCATGTCACACCCGACATGCTGGCCGTCTGGCAAACCGCCGTTCTGTACCAACTGGTGCATGCACTTGGCCTATTGGCCATCGCCGCTTTGCGCCCGTTGCTTGCCGCAAGGCTGGCATCGATGGCGGCCGGTTTCTTGCTGGTCGGCATCGGCATTTTCAGCGGCAGCCTTTACGCGTTGGTGTTGACCGGCATCCGCGGTATCGGAGCCATCACGCCCATTGGCGGGGTGTGCTTCATGATCGGCTGGCTGCTGCTTGCTGCGGCGGCCCTGCGCGCCCCGCGCGTCTAACCTCGGCGGACATCGCTTGCGCCCGGGCGTGACCTCATGCCTAATATTGTTTGATGTTCCGTCGTTCCAGGAGGCTTTATGTGGCACGAACACCCCAGCCCCGAAGCAGGCATCCAGGCCCTGGCCGACGACATCGCCGCACGCCTGGACATTTGCCTGCGCGAAAGGGGCCGTTGCACGCTCGCAGTTTCGGGCGGGCGCTCCCCTATCCCGATCTTCGAGCGTTTGTCAAAGGCCGACCTCGACTGGCCGAACATTCACATTCAGCTGGTTGATGAGCGGTATGTTCCGCCAGAGCACACCGACAGTAACGAGGGCCTGGTAAGGCGCCATCTGCTCACCCACCGCGCTGCGCATGCCCATTTCGTCGGCCTGTACCGGGCGGGCGCTTCGATCGCACAGGCAGTCGAGGCGGCCAACGACGAATACCGCCCCATCGATCTGGCGATCCTCGGCATGGGCGACGACGGCCACACGGCTTCGCTGTTTCCCGGCGCCCGCCAGCTCGATCACGCGCTCTCACCCGACGCGGCGCACTACTTGCATGTCACCCCGCCCGAGGCACCGCATGAACGTATCACGCTGAGTCTTGCTGCGCTGCGAGCGTGTGGGCATCGAATCCTGCACATTGCCGGCGCCCACAAGCGCAGCATTCTGCGCGAGGCCGAGAAAAAAATCGACAAGCGGCTACCCGTCAGCTTCCTGGCCGCAGAACCCGGAGTTTCGCTCGATGTCCATTGGCACCCTTGAACGCCCCCTGAGAGTCGTTGGCGATATCGGTGGCACCCACATCCGCTTTGCGTTGTGTCGCGGCACGCACGACATTGGCAGAGTATGGATCAGGCGCACCACCGATTACCGCAATCTCGAAACGCCGCTGCGCGAGTATCTTGCGCAGGAAGGCGTGCCCGCAATCAAAACGGCCGTCATCGGCATGGCCAACCCGATTTCCGGCGACCAGATCCGCATGACCAACGCAGACTGGTCGTTCTCCATTGAAGCCACACGGCGCAGCCTGGGTCTCGACCAACTCATTCTGCTGAACGATTTTTCCGCCCTGGCGCTTTCGATTCCACATCTGCCTGCGGAGGAACTCGAACTGATTGGCAGCGGACAAGCCGTACGCGGCACGCCGATCGGCATCCTGGGGCCCGGTACGGGGCTGGGTGTATCGGGGCTGATCCCCGACGACGACGGAAAATGGATCGCGCTGGCCAGCGAAGGTGGGCACACCAGCTTTTCTCCCTGCGACGAAACCGAGACGTGGCTCTGGGACGAAGCTCGCAAAGTTTATGGGCACGTCTCCATGGAGCGTTTTCTTTCCGGCGCCGGCCTGCAATTCATTCACCGCTGCCTGACGCGGCGAGCAGGGCTCGAACTGGAGACCCTGTCGCCACCTCAGATCAGCGAACGGGCACTCAGTGAATCGTGCCCGCACAGCCTGCGCACGCTCGATATCTTCAGCGCCATTCTGGGCACCGCCGCGGCCAACCTCGCGCTGACACTCGGCGCACGCGGTGGCATCTTCCTGGGCGGAGGTATCATTCCAAAGCTGGGTGACTATTTCGCCCGCTCCCCCTTCCATGCCCGCTTCCACGACAAGGGGCGATTCGGGGATTACCTGGCGGCCATTCCGGTGCATGTGATCCGTAGCCCTTATCCTGGCCTGGTTGGCGCCGCCGCCCACCTGATTCATTGAGTTCATGGCCCCTATTCAACCCCACGCATTGCTGGAGACTGACCTCGCCGCCTTCGTGCGCGCCATGCCCAAAGCAGAACTGCACCTGCACATTGAAGGCACCCTCGAGCCGGAACTGATGTTCGAGCTTGCCAGGCGCAACGGCGTCGCCCTGCCCTACGCGAATGTCGAAGCGCTGCGGGCGGCCTACCAGTTCACCGACCTGCAGTCGTTTCTCGACCTGTACTACGCGGGTACACAGGTACTTATCACTGAAGACGACTTCTACTCGCTCACCGCCGCCTACATTGAGCGCGCTCGAGCCGACGGTGTGGTCCATGCCGAGATCATGTTCGACCCGCAGGCACACACTGAACGCGGCATTGCCCTCGAGACAGTCTTTGCAGGCATTGCGCGGGCGCTACGTGAAGCGCGCGAACGACACGACTTCTGGAGCGTGCTGATTCTCAGTTTT
>JAEZGR010000366.1 GCA_023437255.1 Pseudomonadota bacterium
ATCGGGCGCGAAGTGGTGGTGATCTGCCACCCCGACCGGCGCGCCGCGCGCCGCGCGGCGGGGCGATGGAAGGCACCTGCCGAGTTGCTGGACGAGCCGCTCATCGGCCATGCGAATGCGCCTAATAACTGGAAGAACTGGTTTGCGGCGGTGGGAGTGGACGCAGGCGAGCTGGACGGGCCGCGCATGGACCAGGTATCGATCATCGTGCGGGCGGTCATGGCCGATATGGGCATTGCCGTGTTGCAGCGCTGCCTGGTGCAGGAAGAGATCGACAGCGGCCGGGTGATGGTGCCGTTCGACATACCGGTGTCGCTGCAGCATGGCTATTTATTATGTTGCCCCTCCCGCAACGCTGATCAGCCGGCCATTGACGCGTTCCGCCAATGGCTGCTGACCGTGGCTGGGCAGGAAGCCGGGCAAGGCTAGTACAACCGCAGCCCTGTATCGCCCGGTTGCAAACTGACTCCCGCCATTCCCTTGTAGCGCGACAGTGCGACGCATAAACTCGACGCGCTTCCCATGCAGTCAGTCAACATATACGTCGTAAGGATTGGCGGCCAGCACTTCCTTGAATACCTCAATGAAAGCCAGTGTGCGCTGCGGCAACAGGCGCCGGCCCGGTGTCACGCACCACACATTGGACGCAGGCAAACACCATTCCGGAAGTATGCGCTGGATCACTCCTTTTTCGACCAAGGGTGCGGCATACCGTTCGGAAAGCCCGACAATCCCCAGGTCCTGTGCGGCCAGTGCCTGCTGCAGGCCCAGCGAGTTGGCAGAAAGGGTGTGCATCGGCAGGCCTTCCCAGCGTTCGCTGCCTTTGCTCAGGTTCCAGACCTGTTTTTCGCCACTGCCCATTACGAGCACGAGTCCGACATGGTCGATCAACTGCGCGGGTTCAGTCGGCGCGCCGTAGCGCTCAAGGTACGTGGGGCTGGCGTACAAACCGTTGTGCAAGGTGACCATGTGGCGCGCGACCAGCGAGCTGTCGTCTGGTAACTGCGTGGCGGCACGCACGGCTACGTCGTAGCGCTCGGCAACGATGTCGACACGGCGGGAAGACAGATCGAGCTCCAGGCGCACACTGGGGTAACGGCGCGAGTATTCGGTGACCACCTGCACGATGGACAGCTGGCGGAATTCGGGCAGCAGCGATACGCGCAGCGTGCCCTGCGGCGCCACTTGCCGGTGCAATGCCAATGCAGTGGCGGCCTCGGTGTCGTCGACCAAGCGGCGCGCGTATTCCAGCATGGTTTCACCGAAATCAGTGAGCACCAGCCTTCGCGTGCTGCGCTGAATAAGGCGTTCGCCGAACTCGTTTTCAAGGTCGGAGAGACGCCGCGAAAGGGTGGACTTTGGCAGACCGGTACGTTCCGAGGCCCGCGTGAAACTGCCAGCGTCGACCACGTGGGCGAACAGGATCAGGTCGTTCGCGTGAAGGCTGATGGCGTTCATGGCAGGCTCGATTGTTCCAAATATGGAATTATTATAGTTAAGAATTGCTGTTTTTTCCTGCATTTTCATTCAATAGAATACCCTCTATCGAACTTAACGCGGGCTCGCCGGTCTGACCAACAAACGCCGGCCTGTCACCACCACATTAGTCATGAATCATACCTACACCCGTACCGCGGTTTTCCTGCACTGGCTGGTTGCTCTTGGCCTGGTAGGAACATTTGCACTGGGCTTTTACATGGAAGGCCTGCCGCTTTCGCCCAACAAGCTGAAGCTGTATTCATGGCACAAGTGGGCGGGCGTGAGCCTGTTCGTGATCATTGTGGTGCGCCTGGCCTGGCGCCTGACACATCGCGCACCGGATCTGCCGGCACACATGAGCCCGGCGGCGCGCCTTGTAGCGCATGCCGGCCACTGGCTCCTGTATGTACTGATGCTGGCGATTCCGCTGAGCGGCTGGCTCATGAGTTCGGCGCAAGGGTTTCCTGTGGTGTGGTTTGGTCTGTGGCAGCTGCCCGACCTGGTGGCGAATAACGCCGAGTTGGGGAAACAGCTTCAGACGGTGCACGTGGTGCTGAACTACACCTTGCTGGTCGCCGTGGTCGGTCACATTGGCGCAGCGTTGCAGCACCATTTCATCAAGAAGGACGGCGTGCTGACGCGCATGGTGCCCTTCCTTGCCCGGCAGTAAGCATCCGCCACTCGCCGGCAACATCAGACAAACGGAACTGGAGAACATCATGACCTTTCATTCACTGCTGCGCCCCCTGGCGCTGGCCGCGGCTCTGGGTTTGAGCGCCCCCGCCACGGTGCTGGCCGCTGAATACTCATCGCTCGACAATGCCGCCAGCAGCATCACGTTCGGCTATAGCCAGATGAGCGTGAAGATGGACGGAAAGTTCGGTGAGCTCAAGGCCACCGAACTGAGTTTTGATCCGGCCAGGCCGGAAGAGGCCAAGGTCACCATCGAGGTGGCGCTGGCCAGCATTGACGCCGGTTACGCCGAAGCCAATACGGAGCTCGAGAAGGAGGAGTGGCTTGCATTGTCCGCTCATCCGCTGGCCACTTTCACGTCGAACAAGGTCGAAGACCTCGGCGGCGGGAAGTACCAGGTGACCGGTGACCTCACCATCAAGGGCAACACGAAGCAGATCACTGCGCCCTTCACCTTTACCCAAGAGGGTGATGCCGGCGTTTTCGATGGCAGCTTCACATTCCAGCGCGCCGACTTCGGCGTGGGTGAAGGGCAGTGGAAGGATTTCAGCATCGTTGCCAACGACATTGAAATCAAGTTCCACGTTGTCGCCCGCCCGTAACGCTGCAGCCATCAACCGCCTTTAAGCATCCCCGCTATTTTTGAACACTCTCACTGAACCAAAAGGACTCCTCATGAAAAAGACCCTGATCGCCGCCGCATTTGCCACTTTCTTCGCTGGCCAGGCATTGGCCGCTCCGCAGACCTACGCTGTGGATTCGACGCACACCTTCCCACGGTTCTCGTATGACCACATGGGCATGTCGAAGCAGATCCTGAGCTTCAAGAAAACGACGGGGACCGTGGAGCTCGACAAGGAAGCAAAGGAAGCCAAGGTTGACGTCACCATCGACATGACCTCGGTGAACACCGGCTTTGACGTGTTCGACGGCCATATCCAGGGCGAGGATTTCCTCGATACCGCCAAGTACCCCACAGCCACCTTCAAGTCGACCAAGGTCGTGTTCGAGGGCGACAAGCCCGTCAGCATCGAAGGTGATCTCACGATCAAGGGCGTGACCAAGCCTGTCACGCTGACCGTGACCTCCTTCTTCAATGGTCCGCATCCCATGCTCAAGAAGGACGCCATCGGCGCCAATGCCACTGCCGTGATCTCGCGCACCGCGTTCAATGCCGGCAAGTATGCCCCTGGGGTGGGTGACGAAGTCACGCTCGACATCGCGCTCGAAGCTGTTGCGCAGTAAATCGCGGGCGCGCTATTTGCGCGGTGAAACCGACTACAGGAGAGGAACATGGGTTTGCTGATCGATGGAACGTGGCACGACAAGTGGTATGACACCGATTCCACGGGCGGACGTTTCGTGCGCAGCGACGCCCAGTTCCGCAATTGGGTCACGGCCGATGGTGCGGCCGGCCCCAGCGGCGAGGGCGGCTTCAAGGCGCAGCCCGGCCGTTATCACCTCTATGTCTCGCTTGCCTGTCCGTGGGCCAACCGTACCCTGATCTTCCGGGCCCTGAAGGGCCTGGAATCCATGATCAGCGTGTCGGTCGTGAATCCCTACATGGGCTCAAACGGCTGGACGTTCGAGCCTGCCCCAGGCGTCGTGCCTGACCCCGTGGGTAACGTGCAATACCTGTACGAGGTCTACTTGCGTGCGAACCCCGGCTACAGTGGCCGGGTCACTGTGCCGGTCCTGTGGGACCTCGAACGTAACGTGATCGTCAACAACGAGTCCGCTGATATTATTCGCATGCTGAATTCGGCGTTCGATGACGTGGGCGCCAGGCCCGGCGACTACGCACCGGCCGAGTTGCTGGCAGACATCGACGCCGTGAACGCGCGGGTGTACGACGCCGAGAACAACGGGGTGTACAAAACCGGGTTTGCGACCGATCAGTCGGTTTACGAAGAAGAGGTTGTGAACCTGTTCACCTGCCTCGATGAACTCGAGGCCTTGCTGGGCCGGCAGCGTTACCTGGTGGGTGACCGGATCACCGAGGCCGACTGGCGGCTCTTCACCACCCTGATCCGTTTTGATCCGGTGTATTACGGCCACTTCAAATGCAACCTGAAGCGGCTGGTCGATTACCGCAATCTGTGGGACTACACCCGCGAGCTGTACCAGGTTCCAGGTGTGGCCGCGACCATCAATTTTGATCACATCAAACAGCATTACTACCGCAGCCACCACAGCATCAATCCAAACGGCATTGTTCCCAAGGGGCCGACCCTGGATCTGAGTGCCCCTGTACAACGCCAGCTGAACGGCTGAAACCACCCTCTGCTCAGCGGCATTTCCTCCCCTACGCCACGAACAGCTGCCGGCTTGCGCCTGCCCGCCCCCTTGACACCAAAGGCCTGCAGCAACTAATACTTACGTACATTTAAGAACAGTAGTACATGCGGCCCGCAAAAGGCCGCTGGGGGAGGGCTCATGAAATCTTTCGATCCGGAAGAGGAACCACTGTATCCGCTGCAGTGGCATCTGAATAACACGGGCAGTACCCGGTCCAGCGTGGCCGGCTACGACATCAATCTCGAGCGGGCCTGGCTCAACTACTCGGG
>JAEZGR010000368.1 GCA_023437255.1 Pseudomonadota bacterium
CATTCGTACTGCCGGTACCGGTGCGCATGGGGTGGTCGCACAAACCGTGGGCGGCGGAGGGGGGCTGATCGGCCTCCCGGGCACCCAGGCGCGTCTGGCCATCATGCCGGCCGCCTCGCCTGACAACGGGGGCGGCCATGGCCGAGGTGGCAATGTCACGGTACACAACGCCGGCCTGATCGAGGCCCGTGGCACAGGCGCCGTGGGCATACTTGCCCAGACCGTGAGTGGCGGTGGCGGGCTGCTTCTCGACAGCGACGGCCACACGGTGCTCGCAGGAAGCGCCAGCCGCAAGGGCGCATCTTCCGCCAAAGTGGATGTGCAGATTTCCGGCAGGGTGGCCTCGACCGGCCCCAACGGCATTGGCGTCTTTGCGCAGAACGTGGGGGGCGCCGGCGTGGCCGTGCAGGTGGACGGCGCAGTCGAGGGTGGGACTGATGCCGGCGTGGGGGTCTGGGTGGACAGTTCGGCGCCCGGTACGCTGGCCACCGGGGCGGGTGGCTCCGTGCAGGCAGCTTCCGGCAATGCCATCTTTGCCAGCAGTGCCCCGCTAGACGTGGTCAACCAGGGTACGATCAGCGGCTCGGTGGATCTGGCTCAGGGCAGCATGGATAACCGGGGCACCCTCAATGCGGGTGCCGAGTTCAAAGGTGAGTTGAACAACAGCGGCATCCTCGCGCTGGGCTCGCCGCTGGCGCGGCCGGCGGGCGCTGCCGCGGGCACATCGACCACCGTGATCACCGGGGATTTCCATCAGACGCCTGCGGGTGCCCTGAAGATCTCGCCTGATTTTCTGTCTCTCTCCGACACCGCCCTGCTGCACGTGACAGGCGACGCGGTGCTCGACGGGCGCCTGGAAGCGCAGCCGGTCGCCCTGCTGCCCGGCCGGGAACTTCATGTAATGAGTGTGGAAGGTCGGCAGTCCGGCACGCTACGCGTGCAGAGTTCGCCCGTGATCCAGTACTCGATGCGTCAGGACGCCCAGCACACTTACATGCAGGTGGCCAGCGCCAGTTTCGATAACGAGGCCATGCAGCTGTCAGGCAACCCCTTGTCGGTCGCCCGGCATCTTCAGCAGAGTTGGGATAGCGGCGGCTCTGACCGGCTTGCCCCTTTGTACGCCTCGTTCGATCAGGCCTCGCGTGAGGGCGCGGCTTCCTATCGTTCACGCATGGCGGAACTGTCGCCCACGCTGTCGATGGCCCCGGCAGTTCAGACCCGGGCAGCCATGGTCCGTTTCACCGACGCCATGATGTCCTGCCCCGCTTCCGTGGGTGAGGGATCCGCCCTTTCCGAGCAGGACTGCGTGTGGGGACAAATCACCGGTCGGCGTGCCGACGAGGACGGCACGAACGGGTCAGCGGGTTACTCCTACGATAGCGTGACCTATCAGGTGGGCGGACAACGTCGCATTGCGCAGGATTGGGTGCTGGGGGGCTCGTTGGCGTATCAGACCACCAAGTTGCGTAGTGACAATGGCAAAACGCGCGGATCGGGAGACACGGGCTATGTCGGTCTGGTACTGAAACGGGAGATGGGCCCGTGGACGGTCTCCACTGCGTTGGCCGGCTCCTATGGCTCGCACGATGTCAGTCGCCGCGTGACCATTCCCGCTGTCGAAGGCACCGCTTCCAGCCGTCCGGATGTGTATGGCGCCAGTGCCCGCCTTCGGGTGGCACGCAACTTCGACTACGGTACCCATTATCTGAAACCCTATTTGGACCTCTCGGCGCACTACACGCGGATGCCGGGTTACACAGAATCGGCGGGCATCGCCAGCCTGAAGGTGGACAGCAGCGATCAGTTCGTGGCCGGCCTGACGCCGGCTTTGGAAGTGGGCGGGCGCATGGCGCTGGAAAACGGCATGATGCTGCGCCCCTACGCCTACGCAGGGGTATCGCTGTACACGAATACCGACTGGGAAATGAAGGCGCGTCTGGCGAAAGCCCCGCCCGCTGCGGGCACCTTCACCACCGAGCTTCCCGGCGATACGGTCGTGGGAAGAGTGGGAGCGGGCCTGCATCTGATGAAAGCAGGCGGAGTCGAACTACGACTTCAGTATGACGGTGAGTTTGCGTCCAAGGGGAACAGCCATGCAGGGTCGTTGCGTCTCAACGTCCCGTTCTGATGGTGTCGGTCGCGCCCCCCTACGAGGGGCGCCGGTGCTCACGCCTCGGCCAGTTGTTCCTGCCACGGTGCCCGGCTGCCGTCGGGTGCCGCCTGATAGTAACCGCCGAATGGCTCAAGTACGTGCCGCTCGATGCGTTCCACACCTGGGTTCTCGAGGTGGAAATGCGTGAAGCCGACTCGCCGCAACTGGAATACGAGGTCCGGGAATATGCCACCCATTGCGTGCAGCTCGCCCTGATACCCGGCCTCTCGCAGCCTGGCGGCCAGCGAGAACCCTCGGCCATCCGTGAACTTGGGAAACCGGATCGCGAGGGCGTCGGCGGACCCGTGCTGCACCAGCAGTTCTGCAATTTTCTTTGCGGCCGGTGTGTCGCCGGCGTCTTCGAGCACGACTTCGGGCTCAAGCACGACACTCACCGTGCGGGCGGAGGCAACCGGCAAACCGTCCCGATCAAAGACAACGACTTTGGACATTTTCTTCAGCTTCCATTTCCAAGTACGACTGTGTGTGCCGGGCGACGGACAGGGCGTCTCCGAGCAGCAGGCTCACGGGGCCTTGCAGCGCCGGCAGGCCATGGCGCGCGAGCTCACTCAGTGTGCTTTGCAGACGCAGCCCGGTTCCACCGGCATTCTCGACCACGCAGATGGGTGTCAGGGGGTGTTTGCCGGCTTCGATCAGCTTGCGACTGACGGCATCGGCGCGCTTGCCGGCCATGTAGAGCACTGCCGTGTCGGCAGCCAGGGCCGCCTTCAACCAGTGGTCGTCGCTCGGCTCGTGTTCACTCCGGCCCAGCCGCGGCATCACGAACACCACGCTGCGAGCAACGCCCCGCATTGTCAGGCCTGCCTGGAGATCGGCCGCCGCGGCGCAGGCGGAGGTGACGCCTGGTACGACCTCTACTTCCAGCCCTGCCTCCCGGCAGGCATCCAGTTCCTCTGTGACCCGCCCGAACAGGGAAGGATCACCCCCCTTCAGGCGTACCACGCGCAGGCCGTGCCGGGCGTAAGCCACCATCGTCTTGCAGATGAACACCTGTTCCGGCGCAGGCTGCCCTGCACGCTTTCCTACCGAAATCCAGCGGGCCTGCGGCCCGGCTTCCTTCATGCCTTCGACGTCCATCAAGGCATCATGCAACACGACATCGGCCTCGCCCAGAATGCGCCAGGCCTTGCGTGTCATCAGTTCCGGATCGCCCGGACCTGCACCGATCAAACTCACGATAGCCATCAGGTTACAGTCTCGATTCGAGTGGACGCCGCCAGCTTTCTTGGCGTGTTGCGCCGGGCGGCATTGGCCGCTTCCGCGAAGAAGTCCTTGCCCAGGCGTGCCACGGCCTCGCGGAAGGTCTCACCCGGTTCCCTGTGCTCGACATAGGCGTCAAGAACCATTTCGATGGCGTCTGCAATCTCGTCTTCCGCAAAGGCCTTGCCCACGATGGTGCCCAGCGCGGCTGGCGCGCCGTGGCCGGAATGGCCGCCCAGCAGCAACTGGTAGAAGGCGGCCCCATCCTTGTCGACACCCAGCACACCGATGTGCCCGACATGATGATGGCCGCAGCTGTTCATGCAGCCGGAGATGCGCAGATCGAGCGGCCCCAGGCTTTCCTGCCGGTCGATGGACTCGAAGCGTTCGGCGATTTCCTGTGCGATGGGCAGCGAGCGCGCGTTGGCCAGCGCGCAGAAGTCGCCCCCGGGGCAGGCGACCATGTCACCGATGCGGCCGCCCACCGGTTGGCTCAGACCCAGTTCCGCAAGGCGGCGATAGACCGCTGGAAGGTCGTGTTCGCGTACCGCCGGCAGCACGAGATTCTGCGTGTGGGTGACACGCAGGAAGCCCTGGCTGTAGGCGTCGGCCAGATCGGCAAGCGCGTCCATCTCGTCGCTGGTGACATCGCCCGGTGCCCGGTTCTTGTGCTTGATGGGAATGAGCACGGCGGCAAATCCGGGGTAGCGGTGCTGGAGCCGGTTGTTTCTCAGCCAGCGTTCCCAGAGCGGCTGCTCTTCGGCGCTGAACGACGGCTCGATATCCAGGGGCTGGCCCAGAGACCAATCTGGATCGACAAAGGCTGCCTTGACGCGTTCCAGTTCGGCTTCCGGAAGCCGATGG
>JAEZGR010000378.1 GCA_023437255.1 Pseudomonadota bacterium
GTTCTCGGGCGTCGTCCACCGTGCTGCCGTGCAGATCGAGGCTGGCGCCGATGCTCCACTTGCCGCGCTTCAGGTCGCGGAGCACATCGGGGCCGTGGCCGGTTCTCAGGTATTGCCTGTCGTCCTGCTCACTGCCGGCGGGCGTGAAGGTGTCCGACAGGCGTGTCGTGCGCTTGCGCCCGGCTGGGGCGGGGGAATCACGCTCGGGCGCGGGCTGCGACTTCGGTTTCGCTCTGGTAGAGCGGACATCTTCTTCGCCCGCCGCCCGTCGTCGCCGTTCCTTGAGTATGGAAGCGGGGGCCGTGTTCACCGGGGGCAGCAGTATGCGGCCCGGATTCTTGATCTTGTCGACGTAGCGCACGGCGTGCAGAAACAGCCGGCGATCCGATTCGTCGAGAAGATCGGGCGCGACTGTGCCCGAGGTGGCCGGCGCGGTTGGGGTGGGAGATCGTTTCGACAAAGGCGAGGCGTCGCCACGCCGGTTCGGTGCCGGCTGGTCGGCAGCCGCCGTCGCAGGCCTGTCGGAAGGCGGCAGAAACGGTGAACGCTTGCGCGCGATGCGCTGTTTCACCGGTTCCGGCGCCGACGTTTCCTCGTTTTCTGAGACCTTGCGACGCAGTGCCTTGAGGTCAGCCAACCCGGCTTTACTGCGCCGCATTCTCCAGCCACCGTTGTGCGTCGAGTGCTGCCATGCACCCAGTGCCGGCACTGGTGATGGCCTGGCGGTACACGTGATCCTGAACGTCGCCGGCGGCAAAAACGCCGGGTACAGAGGTCATGGTGGCGAGTGCTTCGCGCCCGCCACGTGTGACGATGTAGCCGTCTTCCATTTCGAGCTGCCCTTCGAACAGCGAGGTATTGGGCTTGTGGCCGATGGCAATGAAGGCGCCCATCACGGGGAGCTCGCGCGTTTCACCGGTCTGGTTGTTACGCAGGCGCACGCCGGTCACGCCCGAGTCGTCGCCCAGCACTTCTTCGAGTTCCTGGAAGAGGGCCAGCTCGATATTGCCGTTCTCAACCTTTTCCATGAGGCGGTCGACCAGTATCGGCTCGGCGCGGAATTTGTCGCGACGATGCACGAGCGTGACTTTGCGGCAGATGCCAGACAGGTACAGAGCTTCTTCCACGGCCGTATTGCCGCCGCCCACCACAATCACGTCTTGATTCTTGTAGAAGAACCCGTCGCAGGTGGCGCAGCCCGAAACACCGCGGCCCATGAAGGCCTGCTCGGAAGGCAGCCCCAGGTATTGCGCGGCGGCGCCCGTGGCGATGATCAAGGAATCGCAGGTGTAGGTGGTGCCGCCGTCGCCCTTCAACTGGAAGGGGCGCTGCGACAGGTCGACCTCGGTGATCTGGTCGAAGACGATTTCGGTGTTGAAGCGCTCAGCGTGTGCCAGGAAGCGCTGCATCAGGTCGGGACCTTGAACGCCCATGGCATCGGCGGGCCAGTTATCGACGTCGGTGGTCGTCATGAGCTGCCCTCCTTGTTCAAGCCCTGTGATCAGCATCGGCGCGAGGTTGGCACGTGCGGCGTAGATCGCGGCACTGTAACCGGCAGGGCCGGAACCAAGTATGAGGACTTTGGCGTGGCGGGGGGTAGTCATTGCATCCATCCTTATTTAGGGAACGGCCAATTATAATGGCCCGCATGGCAAGGCTACCCGCGACCCCTTCACGCTCATCCCGTAACGTACGCAATGGTCCGTCTCCGCTGCAGACCCGGCTGTCAGGTCTGGCGCGCGAAGCTCGCTGGATCGTGTTCGCGGGTCTGGCGGCCTGGCTCGCCCTGGTGCTGGGCACATGGGACCCGACCGATCCGGCCTGGTCGCAGTCGGTGCATTCCAGCGTCACCCACAATCGCGGCGGCATTCTAGGCGCGCACGTCGCCGATTTTCTGCTGTTCTTGTTCGGTTACTCCACCTGGCTGTGGGTCGTTCTGCTCACCCAACGCGTGGTGGTGGGCTTTCTGCGGCTTACAGGTTCGCTGCAGCAGGCGCCGCCTGCCGACGTCCTGCCGCGGGTGCGCTGGGAACTGGGCATCGGATTCTTCATGCTGTTCATCGGCTGCATGGGCATCGAGGCGCTGCACCTGCGTCAGCTGGGTGCGGAACTGCCGGCCGGCGCCGGCGGGCAGCTCGGGCGACTGCTGGCCGATTTTCTGGCGGCTTCCTTCGGGCTGGCGGGTTGCACCCTGGGCCTGCTGGTGCTGGTCGCGGTAGGTGCCAGTCTTTTCTTCGGCTTTTCCTGGCTGCACGTGGCCGAAAAGGTAGGCCTGTATGTTGAAAAGGGCTTCCAGCGCCTCGTCGAGCTCAAGGCCGCGCGCGATGACCGCCGTGTCGGTCAGGTCAGCAAGGCCAAACGCGAAGAAACGGTGGTCGCCAAGCAGGAAGAGCTTGTCCATGATCAGCCGGTCCGTATCGAGCCGGCTGTCACCACGGTGCCCAAGTCGGTGCGGGCCGAAAAAGAAAAGCAGAGCACGCTCTTTGCGCTGCCGCCCGATCCCACCGGCGGCGATCTGCCGGCCATCGGCCTGCTGGACGCGCCCGCGGGCTCCATGGAAACCGTCACCCCTGAAACCATTGAATTCACGTCCCGGCTCATCGAGAAGAAGCTGTCCGACTTCGGCGTGCGCGTTACCGTGGTTGCGGCGCAGTCCGGCCCGGTCATCACCCGCTACGAGATCGAGCCCGCCACCGGGGTCAAGGGCAGCCAGATTGTGAATCTTGCCAAAGACCTGGCTCGCGCGCTGAGTCTGGTCAGCATTCGTGTCGTGGAAACCATTCCCGGCAAGAACCTGATGGGGCTCGAACTGCCCAATCCCAAGCGTCAGGTCGTACGGCTCTCCGAAATCGTGGGGTCGCAGGTCTACCATGCCAGCCCCTCGTTGCTCACGCTCGCGCTGGGTAAGGACATCGCGGGCAATCCGCTGGTGGCCGACCTGGCCAAGATGCCCCACTTGCTGGTTGCCGGCACCACCGGCTCGGGCAAGTCGGTGGGCTTCAATGCAATGATTCTGTCGCTGTTGTACAAGGCCGACCCCAGCCAGGTGCGCATGATTCTCATCGATCCCAAGATGCTCGAAATGAGCGTCTACGAAGGGATCCCGCACCTGCTGGCGCCGGTGGTCACCGACATGCGCCAGGCGGCCAACGCGCTGAACTGGTGCGTGGCCGAAATGGAAAAGCGATATCGCCTCATGAGCAAGCTGGGCGTGCGCAATCTGGCCGGCTTCAATGCCAAGATCCGCGAGGCGCAGAAGCGCGACGAAACCATACCGAATCCCTTCTCGCTCACGCCCGACGCGCCCGAGCCGCTCAGCACGCTGCCCTATATCGTGGTGGTGATCGACGAGCTCGCCGACCTGATGATGGTGGTGGGCAAGAAGATCGAAGAGCTGATCGCCCGGCTGGCGCAAAAGGCTCGGGCTGCGGGCATTCACCTGATTCTTGCCACCCAGCGCCCCAGCGTCGACGTGATCACGGGCCTCATCAAGGCCAACATCCCCACGCGTATCGCCTTCCAGGTATCGTCCAAGATCGATTCGCGCACCATTCTCGACCAAATGGGGGCCGAGACCCTGCTTGGCCTGGGCGACATGCTTTACATGCCGCCCGGCACGGGGCTGCCGGTGCGTGTGCACGGTGCCTTCGTGCACGATGACGAAGTGCACCGAGTGGTCGATTCACTCAAGCAGCAGGGTGCGCCGAATTATGTCGATGGCGTGCTCGAAGGCACGGCCGAAGGCGAGACGGGCGACGGTGTGGGTTCGGTTACAGGGTTTACAGACGCAGAATCTGACCCGTTGTACGATCAGGCGGTCGAGCTGGTGCTCAAGAACCGCCGGGCTTCCATTTCGTCGGTTCAGCGCTATTTGCGCATCGGTTATAACCGCGCCGCGCGGCTGCTCGAACAGATGGAGCAAGCCGGGCTGGTGACTCCCATGCAGGCCAACGGCAACCGCGAAATCCTTGTTAAAGGCAGGCCCGATGATGATGAATGAAGCAGGGCGCCGTGTCGCCCGTTGGTGTGTGGCCTCGCTCATGGTGTTGTTCACCGTGCCGGCGGTGGCCGCAGACGCCCGCGAACAATTACAGCGCTTCGTGAGCGAAGTTTCTTCGGCGCAGGGCCGATTCACGCAGCAGGTTGCGGGTGTACAGGGCGACGCACGGCCGCAGCAGTCTGGCGAATTCTCTTTTCAGCGTCCCGGCAAGTTTCGCTGGCACGTGCTGAAGCCATACGAGCAGCTGGTGATTTCAGACGGCAAGCTGTTGCGGCAGTTCGACCCGGATCTGGCCCAACTGACTGAGCGGCCTGTCGATCAGTCGATCGGTGCATCGCCGGCAGCCATTCTCTTTGGCTCGGGTCGCCTCGAAGACGCCTTCGAGCTCACCTCTCAGCCCGACCGCGATGGCTTGGTGTGGCTGCGCGCACGCCCCAAGTCGGGTGATGCGGGTTTCACGCATGTTGATATCGGTTTTGCCGAAGGGCTGCCGCAGCGCCTGGAACTGCTCGATGCGTTCGGGCAGACCACGCGCATCACGCTCAGCGACATGCAGCCCAACGTCAAATTGGCTGCCGAGGCCTTTGATTTCAAGGCGCCTGCCGACGTCGATGTGGTCACGATGCAGTAGATGCCGGCTCGGCTATGAGTAACGATCTGTTCCGTAGCGCCGGCGCCGAACCGGCCCACGTTCCGCTTGCCGAGCGCATGCGCCCGACCACCCTCGATCAGGTGGTCGGGCAGGCGCATCTGCTGGGGCCGGGCAAGCCACTGCGGGTGGCGTTCGAATCGGGCCGACCGCATTCGATGATCTTCTGGGGGCCGCCCGGTGTGGGCAAGACCACGCTCGCGCGGCTGATGGTCGAGGGCTTCGATGCTCAGTTCATCGCCATTTCGGCGGTCCTGGGCGGTGTGAAGGACATTCGCGACGCCGTGGCGGCGGCCCAGGCCGCCCAGGTACGCGGCCGGCGCACGATCCTGTTCGTCGACGAAGTCCACCGCTTCAACAAGGCCCAGCAGGACGCCTTTCTGCCTTATGTGGAAAGCGGGTTGTTCACCTTCATCGGTGCCACCACCGAAAATCCCTCGTTTGAAGTGAACTCGGCCCTGCTTTCGCGGGCACGGGTGTATGTGCTGCAGGCCCTTAGCCACGAAGAGCTGGGCGAACTCGTCGACCGCGCGCTTGTCGCGCTCAACGCTGATCAGGAATCGACGCCCCTTTCATTCGATCCGGCGGCACGTGAGCAACTGGCCCGCTGGGCCGACGGCGACGCCCGGCGCCTGATCAACGCCATGGAAATCGTGGCCGAATCCGCGCGTAATGCGGGCCGGGAGCTGGTTGATCCCGCCTGGCTCGAAACGGCGCTATCGCAGAATCTGCGCCGCTTCGACAAGGGTGGAGACGCCTTCTACGATCAGATCAGCGCCCTGCACAAGGCGGTGCGCGGGTCCGATCCCGACGCCGCGCTCTATTGGTTCGCCCGCATGATCGATGGCGGTGCCGATCCGCGCTACCTGGCACGGCGAATCGTGCGCATGGCGGTGGAAGACATTGGCCTGGCTGACCCCCGCGCGACTCAGCTGACGCTCAACGGCGCCGATATCTACGAGCGGCTGGGTTCCCCGGAAGGCGAACTGGCGCTCGCTCAGGCGGTGGTGTATCTGGCCTGTGCGCCCAAGTCGAATGCAGTGTATTCGGCGTACAAGGCTGCGCGCCGATATGCCGAGCAGCACGGCAGCGCGCCGGTGCCGCTGCACTTGCGCAATGCGCCCACCCGTTTGATGAAAGATCTGGGCTATGGAGGGCAGTATCGCTACGCCCATGACGAGCCGCATGGCTATGCGGCGGGCGAGCGATATTTCCCCGACGGACTCGACGCCACCTTCTACGAGCCGACAGATCGGGGGCTGGAAGGTAAAATCCGGCAGAAGCTGGCGTTCCTGCGTGAACTCGACGAAGCAGCCACGCGCCGATAGCGCGGCCTGCACCATTCAATCCCGGTTAACCGAAATTTTTCTTGGCTGATCCATGCTAGACCAGAATTTGCTGCGCAAAGACCTGCCCACTGTCGTCAAAGCCCTTTCCCTGCGCGGGCTGTCATTTGACACTGAGCGCTTCAACCGGCTCGAGTCCGAGCGCAAGGCCGCGCAGATGGAAACCGAGGCGCTGCAGGCGCGCCGCAACGCCCTGGCCAAGCAGATCGGGCAGCTCAAGTCGCGTGGCGAAGACGCATCCGCCGTCATGGCCGAATCGCAGGCCATACCCGAACAGCTCAAGCAGCTTGAAACCCGCCTGGGCGCGATCCAGCGTGAGCTCTCCGACTGGCTGCTGACCGTGCCCAACCTCCCGCACGACAGCGTCCCGCCGGGTGAGTCCAGCGACGACAATGTGGAAGTGCGCCGCTGGCTGCCGGCCGGCATGCAGGCCGATGCCGAGGGCAATCCGCCGGCGCTGGGTTTCGAGCCGCGCGATCACGTCGAGCTCGGCGAACCGCTGGGCCTGGATTTCGAAACCGCCCGCAAGCTTTCCGGCTCGCGTTTCATGATGCTGCGCTCCCATATCGCGCGCCTGCATCGGGCGCTGGCCCAGTTCATGCTCGATCTGCACACCACACGGCATGGCTACCAAGAGTGCTACACGCCCTACATCGTCAATGCGTCCACGCTGCTGGGCACAGGCCAGCTGCCCAAGTTCAAAGACGACATGTTCTGGGTCACAAAGGGTGGCGCCGACGAGGGCGATGAAGAGCGCGAGGATCTGTACCTGATTTCCACCTCCGAGATCACGCTCACGGCTTCGGTACGCGACTCGATCATTCCGGCGGATCAGCTGCCCATGCGCCTTACGGCGCACACGCCGTGCTTCCGGTCAGAAGCCGGCAGCGGCGGGCGCGACGTGCGTGGCATGATCCGTCAGCATCAGTTCGACAAGGTCGAAATGGTGCAGATCGTGCATCCGGAAAAATCCTACGAGGCGCTCGAAGAGATGGTGGGCCATGCCGAAGCCGTGCTTCAGGGGCTGGAACTCCCGTACCGGGTGGTGGCCTTGTGTGGCGGCGACATGGGTTTTGGCGCCGCCAAGACTTACGACCTCGAAGTCTGGCTGCCCGCACAGGGTACGTGGCGCGAAATTTCCTCGGTGTCGAACTGCGAGGCCTTTCAGGCGCGGCGCATGCAGGCCCGCTTCCGAGGCGAAAAAGGAAAGCCCGAATACGTTCATACTCTGAACGGTTCGGGCCTTGCGGTGGGTCGCTGCCTGGTGGCGGTACTCGAAAACGGGCAGCAGGCCGACGGCAGCGTGGTCATTCCGAAGGCGCTGCGCCCCTATATGGGCGGGCTTGAATTGCTCAAGCCCGACAGCGCCAACTGATCAGCGGTGCCTGTGGCCGTGCGCCCGTGCGTGGGGCGGCGGTCCGGGCCGATGGTGGCCTCGCGCGTGCTTGCCGTGCGGCCCCTTGTGGCTACGGTAGTGGGGGTGCGAATAATGCTTGTGCCCGCGCTTGTAGACCTTTTCCGGGTAGTAATACACCACGGGCGGGCTGTATGAGTACCTTGCCGGCGGATGGTAATGGTGATGATGGTGCCGTGGCGTTCCAACCACCACACCCGGTACGCCAATGCCAATGTGCACGTCAACATCTGCTTTGGCCGCCGGGGCAAGTAGGCTCGTGGCGAGTGCCAGGCCAATAACCAGTAATCGCTTCATGGCGAACCCCTTTTCTAGGTCATTTGCCCTATTGTGGGCGATAACCCGTTTCACAATTGTTGGGTTCGCGGTCGTAGAAGCTTCAAAACGCTACAGAATCAGCTCATTGTGTGGTGCAGATGCACCCAGTCGACCACCTCGCACTCAGGTTGATACCCTTCGACAACCTGCGTGAACACTGAGCGCATGCGGGGGTAGTTGTCGTCTTCAATGGCCTGGCTCAGTTCGGCCAACACCTCCTTCAAGGCCTTCCAGTCCAGGCGCTGTTCGCTGGCCCGCATGATGCGCGGATGTGCCGTAAGTGCAACATTCGCGCCGATCAACAGCTCTTCATAGAGTTTCTCGCCGGGTCGCAGTCCCACATATTCGATCGCAATATCGCCGTCGGGGTTCTCGGCGCTGCGAACCGACAGACCGGAAAGCTGAATCATGCGCTCGGCCAGGTCGTTGATGCGAACGGGGTCACCCATGTCGAGCACGAACACATCGCCGCCGGTGCCCATCGAACCGGCCTGAATCACCAGCAGGGCCGCCTCGGGGATCGTCATGAAGTAGCGTGTGATGTCGGGATGGGTCACCGTCACGGGCCCGCCGGCCTGGATCTGGCGGCGGAACAGAGGAACAACGGAACCCGACGAGCCAAGGACATTGCCAAAGCGCACCATGGTGAAGCGTGTGCGCGCCGGCAGCCCCTCGGGGAGATCATCGCCGTAGAGCACCGGCTTTGCCTCGAAGGCCAGTGCCTGCAGCACCAGTTCGGCCAGGCGCTTGGTGCATCCCATGGTGTTGGTGGGCCGCACCGCCTTGTCGGTGGAAATGAGCACAAAGTTCTTTACCCCCGCGCGCAGGGCGGCCTGCGCACAGTGCAGGGTGCCGAAGACGTTGTTCAATATGCCCTCGGCCATGTTGCACTCGACCATGGGCACGTGCTTGTAGGCGGCGGCATGGTAAACGGTGTCGACGTCCCACGCCGACATGACGTCGAACAGGCGGTGTTCTTCTCGTACCGAGTTCAGAATAGCGACGATCCGCACGCTGAGTGCTTCCTTGCGTACGCGTTCCTCGAGTTCGCTCTGGATGTTGTACAGGTTGTATTCACATTGCTCGAACAGAATCAGCATCCGCGGTGCGCACGCGAGTATCTGGCGGCACAGTTCCGAGCCTATCGACCCACCCGCCCCGGTCACCATGACCACCTGCTCACGTATGCAGCGCTCGAGCAGCTCCACGTCGGGCCTGACCGGGTCGCGGCCCAGCAGGTCGGCAATGTCGACCTCCCGCAGTTCGTGCACCTGCACCTTTCCACTGGCAAGGTCGCGAACGCCGGGCACGGTGCGCACCGCGATGGGGTGCTCCGCGAGTCGCTCGATGATCGCCCGCCGGCGGCTGCGCGGCGTGGCCGGCATTGCAAGTAGGACTTCCTCGAGCTGCAGCGTTTCGATCAGACTGCCGATGTCTTCAGGTCTGTGTACTGGAAGCCCGCCTACCGTGCGCTCCTGAAGATCCGGGTTGTCGTCGAGGAACACGACCGGTCGCCGGCTGCGGTCGCCCTGCAGGGCCGCGAGCAGTTGGGTGCCTGACGTTCCGGCGCCGTAGATGGCCACCCGTTTGGCGCAATCGACGGTGGCGGCGCCGTGCTGCGCGGCGGCTGGACTCGTGGTCTGGAAGTACTGGCGAAGCGCCAGGCGCACCCCGCCGATCAGCACCAGGCTCAACACGGCGTGAATGAACAGTACCGAGCGCGGAATCGGTGGCGCCGACGGCCCGTGCAGCCAGACCGCCAGCGCCAGCAAGGCGGCGCTCAGGCCCACGCCCTTGACCACCGCGCCGATGGCCGGCATGCCCAGATATCGCAACACCGCCCGGTACAGACCCATTCTGGCCAGCAAGGGGATGCTCAGCAGAGGCGCCAGCACGAACAGCCACGTGTGTGCGGTGAACGGCTCCGTCATGGCCATGTCGTCGAGTCGCAGATAAAAGGCCATCCACAATGAGAACCAGATCAGTACCGTGTCGACGCCTACCTGCAACACCCGTTTGTGCAATCGGGGCAGGGCGAGCAGCCGGGCGCGCAGGCTGCAGGGCTTGTCTGTGGCCTGGGTAAACGAGCCGGATCCAGGGTTCTGGGCGAGGGGATACATGGCGCCTCCTGGCGAGTTCTTATGTCATGGGTGTAGCGGGTCGTCGCCGGGCACCCCGGATGACGACGCATAGATAAAGGCTGTAGAGCACAAGCTCATGGACGACGTACAACTGCAGAAACTGTTCGATGTCGAGGCCGCGGCCAAGGCTCAGGGTGACCGTCACGCTGAAGAAATAAAGCACCTGCCACTGCACGCAGCTCTTGACGTTGTGCTCGAGCGACAGCACGGCGGTCAGGGGGCTCACGACGAAACGGATTCCTACGGCCAGAGACAGAAGCCCGGCGTAGCGGCCGGCGTCGGCCCATGCCGCCCCGAATACAAAAGCAAAGAGCTCGGTACCCAGCAGGGCCAGTGCGATGACGAAGGGCACGGCGATCATCACCAGCACGGCGGCCGAGCGCAGTACATAGGGAAGAATCATCTCGGGGTTCTCGTTGTTGAGACGCGCAATGCGCTGTTGCAGCACCTGGGAGATCGCATTCGAGATCAGGAAGAGCGGCAGCGCCAGCACCCTCAGCGTGAAGCTGAACAGCCCCGTGACAGTGGCCGAGAACGTGTGACTGACGATCAGCAGCGCCATCATGGACCCGCCGTTGCCCAGCAGGCAGCCCCACGTCGACAGCAATGGGAAGCGGCGATAGCTGCGGGCCATGGCCCCCAGCAGCCGGCGGTTCACCTGCGAGCGGTTCTGCCATAACGAGGGCAGGTTGTAGCGCAGCAGCATCAGGAGGCCGGCGATCTGTCCAAGCAGCCATCCCCATACGAGACCGAAGCCGTGCAGCCCCGCATAGCCCAGGCCGCATTGCGCGGACCCTCCAAGTACGCCTTGCGCGGCGCGGCTGCCGGCAAGACGGCCGAAGCGCGCACAGCGATTGTTCCAGCCGCTCAATATCTGGAAGGAAGTACAGATGAACAGCGTGAGGGGCAGTAGCGGCAGCCAGTCGCCTCGCAGCGTCTCGATCCATGAGGGCGGAATCCGGCTGTGGAAAAAGGCGAGTGCGGCGCCCAGCAAAACGCACACGCTGGCCAACACGATCCATGCGAGAGCCGTGACGTTCACCGCGTCTTCGTCGCGAGCAGGCAGCAGGATCGCTTCGTCGTAGCGCCCGGCTGCGATCACCGCGAGCACGCCGTTCACTGACATGAACAGCGCAAACACAGCAAAGTCTTCCGGCGTGTAGAGCCGGGTCAGAACCGGGCTGAGCAGGATCGGCACTGCCTGGGCAATAACGGCCCCGGTGACAAGCGCCGCCACCTGCGAGACGAATTTTCGTTCGCGCAGACGAATGACTCCGGATCGCAATGCGTGAGCGAGCTGCATCGCGGTTCACCGAGAATGCAACGGGGCGGCGCCCGGTCGCTGAACAACGGGCGGCGCGGTGCCGGAAGGCAGATCCACTGCCTCATGCATGACCGCCTCCAGCGCCTGGCAGGCCCGTTCGATCTCTTCGTCCTGCAAAGTGGGGTGCACGAGGAACATCAGGGCGTCGCGCCCGAGCGCCTGGGCGTTGGGCATGGCGGACGCGGCGGGGCGGGGGATGTGGTCGAACGCGCGTTCGCGATAGATCTCGCTGCACGAACCGCTGTAGCACGGGACACCGCGCGCCTGGATCGCCGCGAGAATGCGGTCTCGGGTCCAGCCGGCGCGCAGCATCTCGTGGTGCACGAACACATAGCACTTGTAGGCGGCGTGCACGATGTCTTCCGGGGGCATGGGCGCCCGCAGGCCTGGCAGCGTGGCCGCCAGCGACCAGATTCGCATGGCGTGGCGCCGCCGTCGGGCGCTCCATTCGGGCAGGCGGCCAAGCTGGATGCGGCCGAGTACGGCCTGCATCTCGAGCATGCGCGCGTTGGTGCCTATGCTGTCATGCAGCCAGCGGAACTGGCCCGGATCCGCCGGGCGCCAACGCGCTTCCGGACTCTTGCCGTGATCCTTGTAGGACCAGGCCAACGTCGCCAGGGCGGGGTCGTTGGTGGTGATCATGCCGCCTTCCCCGCCGGTGGTGATGATCTTGTCCTGGCAAAACGACCATGCTGCGATATGGCCGAGACTGCCGACCGGTCGGCCGCGGTACATGGCCCCGTGTGCCTGGGCGCAATCCTCGATCACGCGCAGCCCACGCTCTCGCGCCAATGTCGTGATGGCGTCCATGTCGCAGGGCCAGCCTGCAAGGTGCACGCACAGCACGGCGCAGGTGCGCGGGCTCAGCACGGCGGCCACGGTGTCGGCGGTGATGTTCTGGCTGTCGGGGTCGACGTCGGCAAACACGGGTGTGGCGCCCACATTCACCACGCACGATGCCGAAGCGACAAAGCTGCGGGGGGTGACGATGACTTCGTCGCCGGGGCCGATCTCCAGCGCGCGCAGCGCGATCTCGAGTGCGAGGGTGCCGTTCGCCACCGCGACGCCATGGCTGCACCCGACCGCAGCGGCGAACTCATTCTCGAATTGGCGGCACTCCTGTCCGGTCCAGTAATTGACCCGGCCTGACAGGAGCACCCGGCGCACGGCATCGGCTTCTTCTTCGGTATAGGCAGGCCAGGGGGAAAAAGATGTGTCCAGCATGGGAGGCTCCTGAGGCCGGTCCGGCTTAGCGGATCATGGTCTTGAACAGATACTTGAGGTCGCCGGCAAAACTGCGGCACCTCACGTATTCGCGGTTGATGCGCACTTTGTCCGGCCAGATGACCTCGCGGTTGTAGCGATGCGGGTCGGCCTGGCGGCCAAGCAGTGATTCTTCATCCCGGTACTTCACTGTGGCCGGGCCGGTAATGCCGGGTCGCACGCTGAGAATGATGCGGTCTTCCTCCTGCAGCGCATCGGCATAGCCGGGCACGTCAGGGCGGGGGCCGACCAGGCTCATGTCTCCGACCAGCACGTTCCACAATTGCGGCAGCTCGTCGATCTTGCTGCGCCGGAGGAAGCGGCCGCTACAGGTGATGCGGGGGTCACCTCGGGCGGTGACTGTTCCCAGGCCGGGCAGCGTGTCATGCATGGTGCGCAGCTTCACGATGTTGAAGTGTCGACCGTGCATGCCGACACGCTCCTGCAGGAAAAAGCCGTTGCGGCCTGTCTCCAGGCTCGCGGCGAGCCAGCCCAGTGCGATCAGCGGCGCAGTCAGGGCCAGTCCCACACCGGCAACCGTGATGTCGAATGCCCGCTTCAATGCGGCCTGGGCGAGCGCCCCCGGCGCATTCTTGTGCTCGTACAGGTGTTTTTTCACGCCGGCGGGAACGCTGGCGAGTATCAGACGCACTCCGGCGTTGCGCAGGGCTTCAGTCGCCGAAAGAAAACCGATGCGCCACTGGAAACGGATCACCGCGAACTCCAGACCCAGGTTGCGAAGGCCGTTGCGCTGCATGAAAGCGCGCCCCGCCCTCACCTGAAAAAGCGTGTCGGGGAGATTGGCCAGCCGGTGCCCGCGCACGATCAGCAGCGACCACAGCGCGACGTCCTGTGAGCGTTTGAAGAGCGGGTAACCGCCTGCCGCGAGCACCGCGGATTTGCGGAACACGGCGACCGCGTGACTGATCGGGCTGCGGCGATGCGCGAAGCGTTCGAGTTCGTCGTGGGTCAGAGGTAGTACCCGGGTGGCGAAGACATTGCCGTCTTCATCGAACTCTTCGAGCGCCGCGCTGCTGGCGGTGATGTCCGGATGAGTTGCCATGAAGCCGATCTGTTTCTCGAAGCGTTCCGGCAGCGAGATGTCGTCGCTGTCCATGCGAGCGACGAGCTCGTGGCGGCAGTGGGCCAGCCCGGCGTTCAGCGCGGCTGCCAGTCCCATGTTCTGTTCCAGGATCACCGAGCGAATGTTCAGCACATCGCGAAATGCCTCGATCACGGCGTGCAGTTCCGCAGGCAGGGGGCCGTCTTCAACCAGCACCACTTCGTCGGCCGGCAACGTCTGCAGCAGCAGGCTTTCGAGCGCCGTGCGCAGGTAGGCGGGCTGTTCCGCACGGTAGATCGACATCAGCACCGAGAAGGGCGGCAGTCGCCGATAACCGTGGCTGGGCTGGGGCGTGGCGTCGCTGTTTGTCATGGATGTTCTCCTGTGCCGGGGCCGCTTTCCAGGAAGTAAAGGCGGCGCCGGCCGCTGCAGACTGAATCGAAGAAGACGTGCCGCCCGTCGAGCGTGTAGCGCGGATGCAGATCGCAGCGCGTTTCACCGCCATGGCGAAATCCGTGATGAAAGCGCCCCAGTTCCAGGAAGCGCCCGGTGTGCAGGTCGCCCTGCAGCAGATGCTGCATGCGACGTTTGTCGGGGTAGGTGTCGGTGATGAAGCGGTGGCCGTGCACATGCGGATGGCCGTCGCCCAGAGCATCGAGCCGGCCCTCCAGCAGCGCCCGCATTCTGCCCGAGGTTATATCCACGATGTGGTAGCCGTCATGGCCCTCGGGGCCGCGCAGGAAGCACAGCAGTGTGGTGTCGTTCATCCAGAAACAATGGCTGACCATGCCGTGTGCGCTGAGCACGCGCAATTTGTCGCCTTGCGCGCTCGCCAGCATGAGGCGATCGAACTTTCGACGGCCTATGAAATACCGGTGCAGGAAGATGAACTGCGAGCCGTCGGGCCTGACCATGAGGTGGTTCACTTTGTGGGTCGCGTGATCGAACACGGGATCAAAGTCACATCGACAGATGTCGCGCAGCGTGTAGAGCATGCGTATGTCGCCGTCGGGCTGTTCGACGCGCCAGATACCATCGTTGTCCAGGTCGGCCAGCTCTTCTCTGGTCAGGGCGTGCAGATTGCAGTAACCGTAGTCAGGCCGCAGCGCCTGCAGGCGGCGATAGTTGATCGACAGGAAATAGCTGCCTTGCCATGAGTCCTGCACCGGCATGGCGTGGCGGTCGACCTCACGCCGTTGCGCGATGCTCCAGATGCGGCTGACGTAGCGCTGACCGGAGAAATCGAAATCATTGAAAATGAAACGGTCGCCATCCAGCCAGTGTGCCCGGGCGCCCTGCTGCCAGTTGTATGCATGGGTGTCGATCGATAATGCAGGGCGTGTCAATTCGCCCGCGCGGAAGTCGTACACCTGCACGGCCACGCTTCGATCCGGCCGCGGGCGCTCATTGGTCGGGTGGCCGGCCGCGTGGCACAGTAGCCAGCCATTGGCCGAAAGCGGCGACTTGTCGTAGTAACCGAAGAACGTTTCCACGCTGGGCGCGCCTACCTGATGCACGGGTGCCCGCGAGGCAATGGCGGCGTCGCGCCCGCCACTCAACAGGTAAGCGGTTCGCGAATAGCCTTGTTTGGCCCACGCCTTAAGCAAGGGGAAACGAGTCAAAAGATGGGCGATGCGTCGTTCAATGACACCGTACTGGTCAGACATGGCGGCTCCCTGGAACGGTTTCGAGACGAGGCAGATGGCCTGACGTGCCGGCCAGCATGCCGAAGAACAGCCAGAGCTCCGGCAGCAGGATGTATTCGTTCATGGTCATCATCACGGCCATGACCAGGAACGACACCCGGAATGCCCGCTGCCGGGAAGACAGCGGAGGCAGGCCCGCATAGATGCGTTGGAAGAGCGCCAGAAGCAAGGCGAAGCCGACGATTCCCAGTTCGGTGAAGTACGAGAGATAGAAATTGTGTGCCTTCGAGGTGATCTCGCTGTGTCCGACCCTGCGCAGTCCTTCGCGGTAATTCGCCATGCCCAGGCCCGTGCCCAGCCAGAAATGCGCCTTGGCGGCATCCATTGCGCTGTTGACCAGGTTGAGTCGGTTCCGGTCCCCGACGGTGTTGTCCAGCTCGCGGCCCTCGAACAGCGCGCTCACGGTATTTCCGGTGTTGGAAAGGCGTTCGACGCTGCGTTGCGCAATGCCGGTGCTCAGCAGGAGGACAAGAACGCAGACGCCGAAGGCGGCCTTGGCAAGCGCTTTCAGCGACAGGCGACCGTAGTACAGCAGCACACCCGCCGCCAGGCCGATCAGGCCGGAACGCGAGAATGTGAGTACGACACACAGCGCGATTACTCCGGCGCACAGCAGCAGCCAGCGGCGCGGCTTGCCCTGCGTTTCGTGTACGTAGAACACCAATGGAAACAACAGGGTTGCCAGAACCACCGTGCCGTTGCGGTTCATGACCGGCATGAAGTTCGCGTCAGTGCCGATGCCCGCGGCCAGCCGGGCGAGACCGACGAGCGCAGCAGCGGCCAGCACCAGCACGCAGCGATGCAATACCTTTTCGAGGACACCCGGCTCAAGGCGGCTCGCTGCGGCGGCGGTTGCAACGAAGATGGCGATATTCATCGGCCATGCCACCCAGTACACCAGGTTGCTGGTGGACAGCCCGTGCAGTATGACCGTGTTCGAGAACGTATATATTAAATATATACATGCGACCAGATACAAAGCCGCATGGCGGCGGGGTAGCCGCATGCCGTTGCGTGCAACCAGCGCCAGGCCGATGGCGGTAACGGGCAGATAGACCAGCGGCAGACCGCCTAGCCGGGCCACGTCCATGCTCAGATAGGGCAGCAGCGCCAGCGGAAATACATTCAGGGCCAGGGCAACCGGGAATGCCTGCAGGGCGTGACGGGTCGTGCGCAGTGCGTAGAGGAACAGGCATCCCGACACCAGGGCGTAATAGAGCTGCAGGCCGGTCAGCATGATTGCAGCCCCTTCGCCAGCCCGGCGTCTCTTGCGGCTGACAGGCGGGTCACGATCTCGAGTGCCTGCCGGTCGCGTGCATAGGGTTCGATTCTTTCAGGGCGCGGGTCGTAGAAGCTGAATCGACCGGATTCGACCGCCCGCGCAAGCTGCGTGGCGATTTCATCGCTGGAGCGGGAACTGAATCCTGTTCCCGTATGGTGCAGCAGCGCGCCCGCCACCGATTCCGTGTCGATGCCGACGCCCAGCACGGGGATGCCGCTGACCAGATACTCGAACAGCTTGCCAGTCATCACGCCGCGGGCTTCGGGTTCAGCCGACTCCAGCAGCAGGAGCAAAGAGCTGCGCGCCTGCGCGGCCAGCGCCTCGCTGCGGGATACGAGTCCATGCGCATGCACGATGCCGTGCCGGTTGCCGTCTGACCGGGCGAGCATGGCGGCCAGCTCCTTTTCATTCTGCCCGTAGAAGTCCACGACCACACGCTGGCGGTCAAGTGTGCCGTCGTCGATCAACGTATTGATCGCTTCCAGCAGTGGAGCAGGGTCGCGCCTGCCGGGGTATAGCGTGCCCGTGTAGCAGATACGCAGCGTGTCGCCGACCAGGGGCGGTCGCTGCAGGCGCTGTTGCCAGCCAGGAAACTCATGCGGATCAAAGCCGTTTTCGACCACCTGCACGGCCAGGTCCGGGTAACGCGCCTGCAGGACCTGGGCAAGGGGCTCGGAAACGGTTGTAAGGAGGTCGGCGCGGCCGGCAAGGCTGCGGCGCTCGATCGCACCTTCGATCCACCCCAGCACCCCTTTGGCAGACGTGATGTGATTGGCTGCCCAGAGGTCACGGAAGTCGGCCATCCAGGCCACGTCGGGGTGCGCAGCCTTGAGGCGGCTGGCCACAATGTGTACCGCCGGAGGCGAGAATGAACTCACGATGACGTCGTAGGAGCGCTCGGCCATCAGTTCAAGGCCCTTGCGGCGGGCGGGCCCCACCCAGAGATCGTGAATGTCCACCAGGGAACCGATGTGCGTGCGCAGTTTGCGCAGTTGCCTGCGCAGTGCGGATGTGCTGCTGGATGCGCCCGATTGGCCGGGTGCGTCGGCCGGCTGCGTCGTCGGTGGCGGGCGGTGCAGCCAGCGGGGCAGATAGGGCACCTCCACCACTTCCACGCCATCGGGCAAGTCCGGCTGCAAGCCGTATGGTCCCAGAAACGGATACTTGAGCGTGGTCAGCACGGTCACATGGTGACCTTGCAATGCCCAGTACTTGGCCCATTGCCCCACGCGCAGCACAGGAACACGGTTTTGCGGGTAGAAGTAGGTGGTGACCAGCAGAATGTTCATGGTGTTTTCACCGGTTCATGCCTGGGCGAGGCGTTGCACGATGGCGTGGGCGGCGCGTCCGTCGCCATACAGGCCGGCCACGCGACACGCCGCAGGCGGGTGTATCAGGCAGCGGGCGATCCGCGCGGGATCTGCGCCGACCAAGGTGTTGGCGCCGGCCTCAACCAGTTCCGCCCATTCGGTCTCGTCGCGCAGGGTGATGCAGGGCTTGCCGTGGAAGTAGGCCTCTTTCTGCACGCCGCCGGAATCGGTCACCACGGCCATGCAATGCATCTCGAGCCAGACCATTTCCAGGTAGCCCACCGGGTCGACCAGACGGATGTTGGGACCGGGTGTCAGGCGTAGCTGCTCCAGGGATTTGCGGGTGCGCGGATGCACGGGCAGGATCACGGTGCGCCCCGAGGCCGACAGGCCGAGAAAGATGCTGCGCAGACGGTGGGCGCAGTCGGTGTTCTCGGCCCGATGCAGCGTGCACAGCATGAACTCGTCGGTTTCTACACCCAGCGCGTCGAACCACTCGGGTTTGCGCGCTCGCTTGCGGTAATGCAGCGCCGCGTCAGCCATGACGTCGCCACAGACGCGCACATGGTCGCCGGCGATGCCTTCTCGCTCCAGTTGCTGACGGGCCGCGGCCGAGGGTGCGAAAAGCAGGGCTGAAAGATGATCGGTCAGGATCCGGTTGATCTCTTCGGGCATGCGCCGGTTGAAGGAACGCAGGCCGGCCTCGACGTGCGCAACGGGGATGTGCAGCTTCGCGGCGGCCAGAGCGCCGGCCAGCGTGGAATTGGTGTCGCCATACACCAGCACCCAGTCGGGGCGTTCCTCCATCAAGATCGCTTCGATGCGGCGCAGCTGCTCGCCGGTCATTGCGCCGTGACTGACGCCGCCGACCCCCAGGTGATACGCCGGCCGCGGAATGTCCATCTCGTCAAAAAAAACGTCCGACATGTTGGCGTCGTAATGCTGGCCGGTGTGGATGATGCGCTCGGTGAGCCCGCTCACGCCCGCGATCGCCCGCGAGACGGTCGCAGCCTTGATGAATTGGGGGCGGGCGCCCAGAACCGTCATGACTGTTTTCATGATCGCGCCCGCCTGCCGGACAGGAGCATGCGTTCATACACCGTGCGTTGCCAGGCGTGCTCCAGCATGGTGTTGTGCCACAGCACAGTGAACTGCCCGTTGACACGCTGGCAGGTCTCCATCAGCTGCCGCAGGCGTGATTCCAGCGCGGCGGGGTCATCCTTTGCACCGCGCAGCACCGTCGATTCCATCACGACCAAGGGGCGTATTCGCAGACGCAGTGCCCGCTTCGTCAGCGGGTCGAACGCAGGGTATTCGTGGCATGTTCCGCAACGGAATCCAGGGTGCTTTGCCCACCCCGGGGTGGTGTCATAGACGACGCCCGCCGCTTCGAGCGCGTGCAGCGTCGTCGGCATCTCCCAGCGCAGGTAATGCATGCGCGCACCGATTTCCGCTTGTCGTACGCCCGCGCGATCGCATGCGCGTCGCAGACGCGCCGCCTCGGTCTGCAGGGCTTCCGGGTCGCGGTAGCAGTGATAACTGGGGTGTAGGCCGATTTCGTGGCCGCGGGCGTGAATGCGCCGCAGCAGATCGATGATGGCCGGGTGCTCCGGCGTGTAATGGCCGTCGCGTTTATGGTCGGTATGCCCGCAGATGAAGTAGAAGGCACTTCGCAGACCCGAATCCTCCGAGCGCTGCATGATCCAGTCGAAGGTGTTGTACGGGTCGCGTGGGTCGAGCTGCCGCGCTGAAGCCAGGCGGATGGAAGGGGCGCGCAGCACGGTCCGGATCGGTCGGCCACGCAGCGCATCGGCACACATGGCGCGAGTCAGTCTCAGCGGACCGATGAAGCCGTAGCGTGCCGGCGAGTCAACGTCGTGGGATACGCACGTGCGGTACTGTGTCTCACGCAAGGGCAGTTCCGGCCAGGCCGAGCGCACGAGCCGGCGCAGCACTTCCAGCCACTCATCCACCACGGGGCGTTCAAGATAGCCATGGCGCCCCGCGTGCGATGCCTCCGCTCGAAAGCGCTGGTTGTCATCCAGCGCATGGGCGGCGCCCAGTTCTTCCCGCCGACTGAGCATCCAGTACGCCAGGCTCAGTACGTCGTAGTGCAGCGTGCTCATCCTGGCAACAGCGTCGTGTTCCACAACGCTGGCGGGCAGGGCGGCGTAACCCGGTGCCGGCAACGGCCCGCTTTCTCGAGGGAGCCAGCGTGTATCGCGGGGCTGCCAGTCCGTGCAGGGCAGATCAGCCGGGTCACTGTGTTCGAAGCGGCCGAAGGCCGAGCTGATGCGGATCGCATGGGCGTCGCCCGGGATCGTCAGCTCACAGAAGGCCGGCTCCACCTGCTTCAGCAGCAGGTCGGCGTGGAAGCGCTCGCGCAGGATATCCTGCAGCCAGGCGAGCACCGAGGCCGGAATGGCTTGCTCGGCAGACCGTGCGCCCATCGCGCCGCTCGCTCGGGCGCTGCTCAGGCGGCCTGTTCCATTGGTCTCGGTTGTCTCAGCGATTTCAGGAACAGGTACCCGGCGAGCACCTTCGACGGGGTCTTCGACACGGAAAAGTACGGACATTGTTGCCCTCCGAAAGCTCGGACGAAATGCTCGATCGGTTCCACCATGGAGCCGCAGAAATCGAAGCGCCGCGTAACCGTGGAGGCGTGGCGGATGGCTTCCCACATGCACAGGCTGGCCGCGCCACTGGTGCGCAGGGCGGGGTCGCCGCCGCCCAGCAGGTAGTACGCGCTGTTCTGATCCCACACGATGTACACGCCCGCGTGGGGGCGGCCCTGTTCGTCTTCGGCGATGAACAGCCGGCGTTGGCCGCGCGGGGCGCAGACCTGGTCGATGGCGTGCAGCAGTTCCACGGGGTAGGGCAGGGTCTTGCCCTGGCGCCCGAACGTCAGGTGCTGCAGATGCAGCAGCGCCTCCAGCGGGCGGTCGTCACGCACGCACAGACGGGCCCGACCGGAGGCCTTGCGGATCTCCTTGCGGATGTTTTCCTGGAATCCGTTCCAGGTGGCCTGCAAATCGCTCAGGTCGGTCAGCACGTAGCTGTAACTGGTGGTCTGCTGAAAACCGTTCCAGCGAAAGGGCAGCCAGTTGGTCTGGTCGTAGTGCCACTTTTGCTGGAAGTGGTCGAAGGGGGGCAATTGAGCGATCAGCGCCTGCAGAAGCTCTTTTTGCTGGGCGATACGGCGTGGCAGCTTGGCATCGGAAGAGCGCAACCAGGGCCCCAGCGCCAGGGTGAGATAGGGCTGTGTCAGCACGCGAAAGCCGCCTCGCCGGTGCTGCAGGTAGGGCAGTGTGGCCAGTATCAGGCCGCCTTTTTCCACCAGCGCCACATCCCATTTGTCGGGGCCGGCGGTGGCATCCAGCCACCAGGGCTGGGCGAACAGGGGGACGGAATTCTCCTGCTCGCATAGCAGCTCGTAGGCGCGCCTGCGGGCGATGCGATCTTGCACAGTCTGTCTCCCGAATCCTGTTGTCGTTCAGCAGAACACTTCCGCGTCGTGCAGGGTTTCCACGATCCATTGCTGGCGGCGTGCGCTCAAATAGGGGTGCATGGGCAGGCTGAGCACTTCCATGCAGGCCCGCTCGCTCACCGGCAACACGGCTTCCGGGTCTGCGACCGCAGGTTGTCTGTGTAGCGGCGTGGGGTTATGCACCACGGTTGGAATTCCCGCGTTTTGAAGCCGCTGCTGCAGGCGCTGTCGTTCGGAGGACCGGATCGTGTATTGGGCATGGACACTCGCGTTACCCGGCGCAATCCTGGGCGCGCACGAGATCCCCGCTTGCGCAAGCAGTGCGTCGTATTGCCTGGCCACCTGTTGTCGAAGGCCGATCTCATCGTCGAAGATCTGCAGCTTGGCCAGAAGCACGGCCGCCTGCAGCGTGTCGAGACGGCTGTTCATGCCCAGCCGAGCATGGTGATAACGGGTGTCTTGACAGTGGCGCGCAATGCGTCTGAGCTGTTCGGCCAGTGCGGCGTCGCTGGTGAAGAGTGCGCCGCCGTCGCCATAGCAGCCCAGTGGCTTGCTGGGGAAGAAACTGGTGCAGGCCACGAGGCTCAGACTGCATGAACGCCGGCCGTTGTACGTGGCGCCAAAGCTCTGCGCGGCATCTTCGATGATGGGCAGGTGGTGGCGCGAGGCGATGGCCGCGAGCGCATCCATGTCGGCGCACTGGCCGTACAGCGACACAGGCATGATGGCGCGCGTGCGCGGCGTGATCAGGGCCTCGACCGAGGCCGGATCCAGCGTGTAGGTGGACGGATCAATATCGGCATAGATGGGTCGGGCGCCGGTCAGCGTAATGGCTTCCGCCGTGGCAATGTACGCAAAGCCGGGTGTGATCACCTCATCGCCCGGCCCGATATCCAGTCCCATGAGGGCGATCTGCAGGGCATCGGTACCGTTGGCGCAACTGATGCAGTAGCGCGCGCCACTGTAGGCGGCAAGGGCCTCCTCCAGTTCGCCGACTTCCGGCCCCAGTATGTACTGGCCGTGGGCAAGCACGGCGGCCATGCGCGCATCAAGCGATTCCCGAATGCGTTGTTGTTGCGTCTTCAGGTCGATGAACTCGATCATGTTCTGCTCTCTTTTGTCAGTTGCCGTCCGTGCAGCAGGTAGGTGTCGCCAC